>JBEBVQ010000015.1:0-15625 GCA_040392625.1 Taibaiella soli
TGGAGCATATCGCGCTCGCAGAGAAAGCGATGGGCCGGTCAAATGCGGGGTTGCTGTATCTTAAAGTGAAAGCAGCCGTAGCACAGTTTAAAGAGCATCCCATACCCGGAGATACCACAATAATCAGCGATAGATTCCGCCAGTTCTTTACCGTTGTGAACAAGCAGAAAGACCCGCAAAAAAGATATCCGGAGGTGCTGGCGCTGAAGCTGGATTTCCAGGATTGGCTGCGGGACAGCCTGGCACACAGGATGGCCGGAGTGGTGAAAGTGGATGCCGGGAGCTTCCTGATGGGGAGTGCAGACGGAGGCAGCAGCGAGGGGGAACACAGCGATGAGATGCCGGTACATACCGTGAAGCTGGGCAGCTTTTATATCAGCCGGTATGAAGTTACGGTAGAACAATTCTGGAAATTTATACAGGCAACAGGGTACAAAACTACGGCCGAATTAAAGGGCTGGAGTTATATCTGGACGGGAAGCACCTGGAAAAAAGTAAAAGGCATTACCTGGGAGCATGATGTGACGGGCGGGCGGCGTACATCCCGCGAATGGGATCATCCTGTAGTGCATGTAAGCTGGTATGATGCGGTAAGGTATTGCATGTGGATGTCGGAGCAATCGGGAAGGCAATATCGCTTGCCTACAGAGGCTGAATGGGAATATGCAGCACGGGGCGGCGGGAAAAGTATAGCTCCATACAACGATACCAGTGTTGATGCAGTGGCGCGGTATAAGGAGAATGCCGGCGGCACTACTCATCCGGTTGGTTCTATGCTCCCGAATGCGCTTGGGCTGTATGATATGCAGGGCAATGTATGGGAATGGTGCAGCGACTGGTATAACAGTGATTATTACCAGGAGAGCCCGGTTGAAAACCCTGCAGGCCCTGCAGCCGGCTCATTCAGGGTATTAAGGGGCGGTAGCTGGGGCAGCAGCAGTTCGCTTTGCCGGGTGTCGGCACGCGGGCTCAGGCAGCCGGATAACCGCAATAGCCTTACCGGTTTCCGCGTAGCGGTCTCTGAAGAATCTGCACCACCGATAATTGTCGCGGAGCAACCGGAAGATACCGGTAAAAAGAAGGGGCGTAAAAAGATGCATCGCCGGGAGCGGAGGAACGAACAAAAGCCGCTCTGACTTTTTTCTTAATGATAGCGATATTCTGAAGACGATGGCGGATCAGGCTCGCCATGACATGCCTTTTATAGTGCAGTTGTGATCGTAGTCAAATGTTTTTATTGCTCCGCCAGTGCCAGTAATTTCGTCGTTGTATTCCAGTTCCGGATAGTCATTTCCTTATATACCGGCAGCGTAATGAGCTTGTTCAGATAACTCTGCCCCGCTTTGCTGATAAGCCGCGAAAAATATAGTACGCCTTTCCCTTTGTATGCATGATCCACACCTTCCCGCAGGCTGATGTTTTGTATGGCTTTGGCTGCAGTCAGCGGCTCTTTCAAAAAAAGCACATCATATCGGTACAGATCCGATTCTGTACCGAACCCCGGCGGAGCTGATATTATTATCTTTTTAAGCTGCGGCTGTGTAACAAGTACAATACGGGATTGGTAGCCGAATCTCTCCGAAAGCGCCTGCTCTATTTTCAGAATAAGCCCGGCCTTATCTGTTTCGCCGGTATTGAATAAAACATTGCCGCTTTGGATGTACGTGACCACGTCACTGAATCCCATATCTTCAAAACAGGCTCTCAGGTCGCCCATTTTAATGATGTTGTTGCCGCCGACATTAATGCCGCGCAGTAATGCTATATGGCAAATATCCGGCACCGGCTATTTTTTCAGGTACATCACTTCTTTGATCATCTTTACGGTACGCTCCACATTGGGTAATGCTGCTGCAACCAGGTTGGGCGCATAGTGCAAATTGGTATCGGCAGAGGTAATACGGCGGACCGGCGCGTCGAGGTAATCGAAAGCGTCTTTTTGTACCCGGTAGCTGATCTCGGAAGAGACGCTGCCGAAGGGCCATTGTTCTTCCACGATTACCAGCCGGTTTGTCTTCTTTACGGATTCGATGATTGTGGCCCAGTCGAGCGGACGGATCGTACGCAGGTCGATCACCTCCGCACTGATGTTCTCTTTGGCCAGCTCATCGGCAGCGGCAAGCGCTACTTTCATCATTTTGTTGAAAGACACGATGGTGACATCGCTGCCGGGCCTTTTGATATCGGCTTTTCCGATCGGGATGATATATTCTTCTTCCGGTACTTCCCCCTGGTCGCCGTATGTCACTTCGCTTTCCATGAATACAACCGGGTTGTCGTCGCGGATGGCTGCCTTCAGCAAACCTTTCGCATCATAAGGGTTGGAAACGGATATCACCTTCAGGCCGGGGATGTGGGCATACCAGCTTTCAAAAGCCTGGGAATGTTGTGCGCCGAGCTGGCCGGCGCTGCCGTTCGGGCCGCGGAATACGATGGGGCAGCCAAACTGGCCCCCGCTCATAGACAACATTTTCGCAGCGTGGTTCAGGATCTGGTCCAGCGCCAGCACGGCAAAGTTCCAGGTCATGAATTCTATGATGGGGCGGGTGTTGTTGGTCGCCGCCCCTACGCCGATCGCAGCAAATCCCAATTCGGATATGGGCGTATCAATCACGCGTCGAGGGCCAAATTCTTCCAGCATACCCTGGCTGACTTTATAAGCTCCGTTATATTGGGCTACTTCTTCACCCATCAGGAATACACGTTCGTCACGGCGCATTTCTTCTTCCATCGCTTCACGTAGCGCCTGGCGAATAGGTATTGTTCGCATTGTAGTTTTGTTTATGTTTCTCTGAAATAAAAATCAGACCGGCTAAAAAAAGGTAAAGATAATAAGAAGCCGGATCATTTTGCAGTATAGGGGGAAATCCAGACGATGAATTATTAATGATTAATTGTGAATTATTAATGGTTACTTTAGCAGCATGGCAAACCGTGAACCTGTTTTGGAATGTGTGCCCAATTTCAGCGAAGGGCGGGATCTTGCGAAGATTGCTGCTATTGCCGGTGAGATCCGGTCGGTAGCGGGGGCAAAGCTGCTGCATGTGGATACCAGTCCGGCCGCCAACCGTACCGTAATGACCTTCGCCGGGATGCCCGGCGCCGTTATCGAATCGGCGTACCGTGCTATCCGTAAAGCCGCCGAAATAATTGACATGCGGCTGCAAGACGGTGTACATCCGCGGATCGGCGCAACGGATGTGTGTCCGCTGGTACCTTTGTATCATATGGAAACGGAGGAGGCCGTAGCGTACGCCCGCCAACTGGCAGAGCGGGTAGGGACGGAATTGCGGATACCGGTGTATTTATACGAACATTCGGCTGCGGCCCCGCATCGCCGTGCATTGCCGGACATCCGCAGAGGGCAGTACGAAGGACTGGCGTCGAGAATGACATTGGCTGAGTGGAAGCCTGACTATGGCCCTGATGTATTTGCTCCTTCGTATGGCGCTACCGTTATCGGTGCGCGGGATGTGCTGGTGGCGTTCAATATTTCTATAGACACAAAGGATGTCGGGAAGGCCGTTTATATTGCGGAGCGGATCCGGGAACGGGGTTATGTGCGGCAGGAAGGCGGGATCCGGGTGCGTGTACCCGGATTGCTGCCCAAAGTACGTGCTATCGGCTGGTACATGGCCGATTTTGAATGTGCACAGGTTTCGATGAACCTGCTGGATTACCAGGTTACCAGCCCGCTGCAGGTATGGGAAGCCTGCCGGCAGCTTGCAGCGGAGGTCGGGGTGTCGCTGGTGGGCAGCGAACTGATCGGCTTAATGCCGGAGGCATGCCTGCTCGAAGCCGGCAGCTATAATTATGAACAACAAAAAGAACCGGCGCCGTCCGGTAAAGAATTATTGATTGCCGCAGGGATCCGGCATCTCGGCCTTGACCAGGTGAAGCCATTCGACCCTGAAGAAAAAATACTGGAATATGCGCTCCGCAGAACCGGGGTAATTTGAGTCCATTAATTTGAAAATTTGAGAATGTGCTAATTTGAAAATGTTTGTATCATTTTCAATTTTCAATTTTCAATTTTCAATTTTCAAACTAACATAAATGCGCTTCTTATTATATCCTTTTGCTTTATTGTACAATGGCATTACCCGGTTGCGTAACCGCCTGTATGATTCCGGATTTTTTTCTTCCGTTATGTTTGATCTGCCGGTGATCTCGGTAGGCAACCTTTCGGCGGGCGGAACGGGCAAAACCCCCCATATAGAATACCTGGTGCGGCTCCTGCAGCCGCATTATACGGTGGCAACAATGAGCAGAGGGTACAAGCGGAATACCCGCGGATTTATACTGGCAGACGAAACGGCAAACGCACAGTCTATCGGAGACGAACCCATGCAGTATCATACTAAATTCCCCGGACTGGTAGTGACTGTGGCGGAAGAACGAATGACCGGTATCCCTGATCTGCTCACGGTGCGGCCGGATGTGCAAGTGATACTGCTGGATGACGCTTATCAGCACCGGACGGTGAAGCCGGGATTGAGCATCCTGCTTACGGAATACAGCCGTCCTTTTTATAAGGATCATGTATTGCCGTACGGACGCCTTCGTGAAGCTCGGCGCGGCTACCGTCGTGCGGATGTGATCGTTATTTCCAAATGTCCGCCGGATATGGAACAAAAGGAGGCGCAGGAAATGATACGGCACATCCGGCCATTGCCGCATCAGCAGGTATTTTTCTCCTGTATCCGCTATGGCGCTCCTTATGATCTGTGGAATGGTACACCGATAGATCCGGCAGCGCATTCCGTTGTATTGGTTTGCGGTATTGCCAATCCCGATCTCCTGATCCGGGAGGTATCACAAGCCGCAGCAAATGTCTGTGTATTGACATTCCCCGATCATCATTATTTTTCGGATAATGATCTGGAGCAAATACACACAGCTTTCCGTGAGCTTGGGCCGCAGGGATTGATTGTGACTACGGAAAAAGATGCACAGCGGCTCCGCCTGCATGGGGAAAAGCTGAACGAATGGCAATTACCGGTAGCAGTATTGCCGGTAGCGGTTGCCTTTTTATTCGACCAGGAATCTGTATTTAACAGTCATGTAGCCGGATATGCAGCAAAGGCGGCGCGGCAACAAAAGGCGCCTGATGAAATGGCATGATTTTTAAAATAAGTAGATTCTCTTATCTGCAATAAAATAGAATGCGTTATTTTTGTAAATTAAATATATCCTCATGAAAAAAGCATTATTATTTCTTCCGTCAATGCTGATAGCTTTTGGATCTGTCACCTATGGGCAGATCACCATTACTTCAGCAGATATGCCTGTATTGGGCGACACTCTTCGCTATAGCAATGTCAATACGACGTCTGCGGCAGTGAACCTGAGCAATACAGGTGCAGGTATAAACTGGGATTTCAGCGGATGGGCTGCGGTGTCTCAGGGGGTGGATACATTCAAAACCCCTGCGGATGCAGGCTTCACGGCACTCAATACAGGTGTTGGTTATAGGGTTGCCGATGAGATAGACCTGAGTGGACAGGGACTGCCTTTGTCGCTTACCGACCCGCATATGTTTTATCAGTTGACCAACAGCCCGGATTGCTATGTGGCCACTTCTTTCGGCGCTTTCCTGAATGGCTCTCCTGAAGCTGCTTATTATAGTGACCAGGATGAGATCTATTTCTTCCCGCTTGTGTACAACCGTCGCGACACTTCTCAGTTCCGCCTGTCGCATGCTACAACGCTTGGTACTATCCTCATGAAAGGGGAGCGTGTGACGGTGGTTGACGGACACGGAACCGTTAAAACGCCTTATTTCACCACACCCGTAGATGT
The DNA here is from genome assembly GCA_040392625.1 of Taibaiella soli. GTDB lineage: Bacteria > Bacteroidota > Bacteroidia > Chitinophagales > Chitinophagaceae > JBEBVQ01. The sequence continues at coordinate 5,803 of JBEBVQ010000015.1, forward strand.
GCTCCGCGTACGCTCTGAAGTATGGCAGACGGATTCTGTAGAAACGATACTGGGTCAGAAAATCGGTTTTGAGCGCCGGTATGTGGAATATACCTGGCGGGCAAACGGTGAGCATTACCCGGTAGTACGTGTCGGAACAACAGTTGACGGAAGCGGAAATGAAACCGTGGAAATGGTGCGTTTCCGGGATACGAAAAGAGATAACCTGCATGTGGCTGCAACAATGCCTGACAGGCTATTTGAACTGAAAGCCTGGCCCAATCCCGTAACCGATCACCTGCACCTGAATATTCCTGCAGCATGGACAACCTATACGATCGAGATTTTTGATATGCAAGGTAAAGTCGTGACTACTTTCGCAAATACACCGGAGCTGGATGTGACGTCGCTGGCTGCGGGCAGCTATATCGTTCGTGTACAAAACGGCGCTACGGCAGGTTATACCCAGATCACGAGATAATATTCTTCCGTACTGTTTGGTATGGTATTGACAACAGGTTGTCCCGGTTCGGGACAACCTGTTGTTTATGGTGGAATCCCGTAGGGGCGAATAATCATTCGCCCGGCCTTTTCGTGGCGCCGTAAAGTAATCCGCCTTCCACAAATTTGTTGCGCAATAGATTTTAACCTTGGTATCTATTGGTCAATCCCATGCCCCAGTTTGTAGAGAAAGTCAACAACTTTATGATACTCTGCCAATTATAAAATGCTGAATCATAGCTGTACGCATCTGCGGTACAGGCTTTGCCTTATCCTGACTGTATCGGATGTTTATCTGGAATAAAAACCAGATGAACGAAACCCGCAAATCAGGATTTTATGATAGAAGCACTGAGCAGAACTAAAATAGAACAGAGAAAAGGTATAGCAAGCCAGTTAGAGCTTTCGAAGGCGAATACCAGTGTCCGGATGGACAGCACGATCCATATTACGGTACCGGTTCAAGAGGTGTCGTTTAAAACAGTTATTTCCTCTTTCCGGCTGAAGCTACGTAAGGTAGTAAGGTACCTGTCCGTTTCCCGGCCGCAGGTGATCCTGGCCGGTACTTTTATACTGCTGGCCGCCGCTGCTTTTCTGGCATATATATTACAGCCCGAGCTCCGGCAGTTTAATCTCGACCGGATCAACACCACCTGGGGCCTCGCGTTTATGGTTATAACCCTTTCGCTGCTGGCCTTTAAAATTTGCTTTTACCTCTTCAGCTTATTCCTGTATCTGCGGTACAGGCCCGTGGCGTCAGTTAGTGATGATCTGTTGCCCACCTGCACGGTGATCGTTCCGGCATTCAATGAAGGAGAGCTGGTCTGGCATACGTTAATGAGCCTGGCGGAAAGTGATTATCCTGCCGGTAAATTGCAGCTGATCGCGATTGACGACGGGAGCGCTGACGATACCTGGCTCTGGATGCAAAAGGCTAAAGAGAAACTGGGCGATCGTTTGTCCATTTATCAGCAGCCGAAGAATAAAGGCAAGCGTCATGCGCTTTACCGTGGATTTAATCTGGGTACCGGGGATGTATTTGTAACGGTGGATAGCGATTCGATCGTCAAAACAGATACCCTGCGTAACCTGGTCAGCCCGTTTGTTACGAATAAAAAATGCGGCGCCGTGGCGGGTAATGTACAGGTGCTGAACAATGACAAAGCCGTCATCCCGCGTATGCTGAACGTGAGCTTTGTGTTCAGCTTTGAATTTGTGCGTTCGGCAGAAAGCATGCTGCGTACGGTGCTGTGTACACCGGGAGCGTTGGCCGCATACCGGCGCGAAGCGGTGTTTGGCTGTCTCCCCGAGTGGATCAACCAGACCTTTATGGGACAGCCGTCCGATATCGGCGAAGACCGCGCGATGACCAATATGATCCTGAAGCAGGGGTACGATACCATGTTCCAGCGAAATGCTTATGTGCTTACCAAAGTGCCCGAGCGATATAAAGGGCTGTACAAGATGTTCATCAGATGGGGACGGAGCAATGTGCGTGAGAATATCATGATGGCGAAATTTGTCTTCAGCTCGTTCCGCACCGGCTCAAAAGGAGGCGCCCGGCTGCTTTTCCTGAATCAATGGATCAAGCTGATCATGGCATATCCGGCCCTGCTTTTAATGTTGCTGTTCGTGATAACCCATCCGGTTTTATTTATCAGCGCTACGCTTGTCAGTATCCTGATCTTGTCCAGCATCCCCGTGCTTTTTTATGCCAAAAGGTATAAAATATCCGGCTCCGTCTGGGCTTATTCCTACGGGATTTTATACGCCTTTGGCTTGTTCTGGATCACACCTTATGCCATTGCAACGGCGCATAGAAGGGGCTGGCTGACGAGGGGATGATACTTATTGTCTGGATCGCGGATTAATTGTCTGAACCACGGATTTTACGGATTAAAGGATTTCACGGATTACAAATCTGTGGAATCCGGTCAAAATCCGTGATTCAGACTGTTTATAATATCACAAATTCCCGGGAAATGATTAACTATGTACTGTCAAAACGTACGAGGAATAATTAGCTAATCAGCTAATTGGCTCATTAAACACCGTTGCCATGCCTTACCCTTTTAAGATCAAAACGAAGGAAGAATACGCCGCCGCCTGGCGGAAAAGTGTGGACGACCCCGAAGGATTCTGGGCGGAGATTGCAGGGAGCTTCTACTGGCGCAAACGCTGGGACAGCGTGCTGGAATGGAATTTTCGTGAGCCGGATATAAAATGGTTCAAAGGCGGGAAGCTGAATGTTACCGAAAACTGCCTCGACCGCCATCTGGGCCTGCTGGGCAATAAGCCGGCCATTATCTGGGAGCCGAATGATCCGGAAGAGCACCATCGTGTGCTCACTTATCGCGACCTGCATCAGAAAGTAGTGCAGTTTGCCAATGTCCTTAAAAATAACGGTGTGCAAAAAGGCGACCGGGTATGCATCTATATGGGCATGGTGCCGGAACTGGCCATAGCTATGCTTGCCTGCGCGCGGATCGGGGCGGTACATTCCGTGATCTTCGGCGGCTTCAGCGCACGGAGTATTGCCGACCGGCTGCATGATGCGCAAGCGACGTTTGTCATTACCTGCGATGGCGGATACCGGGGAAAAAAGGAAATTACGCTGAAGGCTGTTATTGACGATGCCCTGGAGCAATGCCGCTTCGTGAAAAAGGTGATCGTGCTTACGCGTACACGCACGCCGGTGAGCATGATCAAAGGCCGGGACGTATGGTGGGAAGACGAGATCAAAAAAGTGGAAACCATGGGCAACCCCGATTGCCCGGCAGAAGAAATGGATGCTGAGGACCCGCTGTTCATTCTCTATACATCCGGCTCTACGGGCAAGCCCAAGGGAGTGGTGCATACCTGCGGAGGCTATATGGTTTATACGGCATATTCTTTCGTGAACGTGTTTCAGTATGAGCCGGGGGATGTCCATTTTTGCACTGCCGATATCGGCTGGATCACCGGACATAGCTATATCCTATACGGCCCGCTGGCGGCCGGCGCCACATCGCTGATCTTCGAAGGCGTACCCACCTGGCCGGATGCCGGGCGCTTCTGGGATATCGTTGATAAATACCAGGTCAATATTCTGTACACCGCGCCTACGGCCATTCGGAGCCTGATGCACTACGGAACAGAGCCGGTAAGCAAGCATAGCCTGGAGAGCCTGAAGGTGCTGGGCTCCGTAGGGGAGCCGATCAATGAGGAAGCCTGGCACTGGTATGCAAAGCATATCGGTAAAGGCAGATGCCCCGTGGTGGATACCTGGTGGCAAACGGAAACAGGAGGTATTATGATATCGGGACTGGCGGGCATAACGCCTGCTAAACCGGGGTATGCCACACTGCCGCTGCCGGGTGTGCAGCCGGTACTGGTAGATGAGCATGGCGAAGAGCTGGAAGGGGATGATGTGTCGGGCAACCTGTGTATACGCTTCCCCTGGCCGGGTATGATACGGACTACTTATGGCGATCATGAGCGCTGCCGGACTACTTATTTTGCTACCTACGAGAATTTATATTTTACCGGCGATGGTTGCTACCGCGATCCGGACGGGCTCTACCGCATTACCGGGCGCGTAGATGATGTGCTGAATGTAAGCGGCCACCGGATCGGCACTGCTGAAGTAGAGAATGCGATCAATATGCACGCCGGTGTGATAGAAAGCGCAGTCGTTGGTTATCCGCACGATGTGAAAGGGCAGGGGATCTATGCTTACGTGATACACGAAGGGCATCATGGTGATGATGAGCTTACCAGGCAGGATATCCTGCAAACGGTAACACGGCTGATCGGGGCGATCGCCAAACCGGATAAGATCCAGTTCGTGTCTGATCTGCCCAAGACGCGCAGCGGCAAGATCATGCGACGTATCCTCCGCAAGATCGCAGAAGGGGAAATGGAAAACCTGGGAGATACATCGGCGCTGCTGGATCCCGGCGTGGTGGACGAAATAAAAGACAGGCGGATTTGATCCCGTAGAGACGCGATGCATCGCGTCTCTACGGGATGGTGCGATTTTGTATATTTATAGAACCAACCTTATTCTATGAAAAAGATCCTTACGTTCGGAACAATACTGCTGGTGGCCGTTACCGCATTGTATATCTACTGGTATTATTACAAGGTCTATGGCGACGGATTCCGGGAAGGCGAATTGCAGAAATTTTCCAGGAAAGGCGATATATTCAAAACCTATGAGGGAGAGATGGTACAGACAGGTTTTGGTGTCCGGAAGGGTAGTCTGAATGCACATTATTTCTACTTCAGCGTCACCGATGAGGCAATTGCGGATACGCTGGAAAAAAGTATCGGGAAAATTGTGAAGCTCCATTACCGCCAATACAAGCGCCATCTTATCTGGCGGGGGGATAACTATAATGCTATTAATACCGAACCCGGCCAGTATATCGTGGATCGGGTAGATAATGTGCGTGAAAAAGAAGGGGATTATTGAGCCAGCAGCAGAAAAACAGCCGGTGATTTTCCCGGTAATGATTTTTGCTTTTTCCAGTCGGCAATACGCCGGGTACGGATAGATGCATCAGGCGCGGTAATGTTTTGTGCGATGCACAGCAGGGTATTGTCCCGGCAGTTCCGCAGCAGGTCTTCGAGCATGCGGTTGTTGCGGTAAGGCGTTTCGATAAACAGTTGTGTCTGGTTTTCTTTTTGTGAAAGCGCTTCCAGCGCTTTTATCTTTTTGCTCCGTTCCGGTTCTTTTACCGGCAGGTATCCGTTAAAACAAAAGCTTTGACCGTTCAGCCCCGAGGCCATCAGCGCCAATACCATGGAATTTGGCCCGGTGAGCGGCACAATCGTTGCGCCGGCTTTATGTGCTGCTGCAACGAGCTCCGCTCCGGGATCTGCAATGCCCGGGCACCCGGCTTCGCTGAGTACGCCGATATTTTTCCCTTCCTTCAGCCATCGGGAAAGCAATGCTGTATCCGGCCCGATATTTTTATCTATTTCCGAAAAAATGATCGGTTCAATTTCCAGATCCGGATGCAGGGCTCTCAGGAAACGCCTGGCAGTACGCACATTTTCAGCAAAATAATATTTCAGTCCGGAAGTTACCGCAGCGACTTCCGGTGCAAGCGTATGAAGTGCGTGCTCTGTCAGCGGAACGGGGATCAGGTATAAAGTGCTTTGTTGCTGCATGCATGCAAAAGTGTGGAAATGATTGCAACTTTACTACAAAATTTTAATGATTATGATCCTTCCTGCTTCTTTTTATATGCGTGAAGATGTAGTGCAGATAGCAAAAGATCTGCTGGGCAAGGTACTGGTTACTGAATTTGACGGATGCCATACTGCCGGTATGATCACGGAAACGGAGGCATATGCCGGCGCCGGCGATAAGGCTTCCCATGCCTGGAATAGCCGGCGTACCCGTCGTACGGAAGTAATGTACCGGCCGGGAGGCGTAGCTTATGTGTATCTCTGTTACGGGATCCATCATTTATTTAATGTGGTTACCAACGTGGAGGATGTGCCGCATGCCGTGCTGATCCGTGGTGTTGAGCCGCTGGATGGGGTTGAGGATATGCTGCTGCGGCGACGGAAGTCTGTGGTGCACCGTACGTTGACTGCGGGCCCCGGAGCGCTGTCTGCCGCAATGGGCATTCTTACGCAACATACGGGAATGTCGCTGCAGGGGTCGTTGATATATATTGAGGACAGGGGCATAAGGGTAGCCCGTAAAGATATTGTAGCTACACCCCGGATCGGTGTAGCTTATGCCGGAGCAGATGCTATACGCCCTTACCGTTTTTATATCAGGGGCAACCTCTTTGTCAGCAAAGGATAACCAGGAGGAGCTTGCACGCAGGTAAGCTGCATAAAAAAAAGACCGTCGGGAAAGACGGTCTTTTTTATCAATAGATTTTCCGGATCAGAACTTCGGACAGGCGAAGTTATATTTTGGAGAAGCTACACGCGGGTTAATGCATCCGTTGAAGATGAGCGAAATCTCATAGGCACCCTGGCCTTGTGTGGCCGCAGTGAATTTGGAAAGGTTGGCGTCATAGCTGATACCCAGCTGCATTTTAGACCATTCAAAGCCGATATAAGGGCAAAGCGCATCTCCGTAACGATACCAGGAACCCAGGTAAAGCACGGTTTTCTGAGAAAACTCTTCATCATATCCCGGATTCAATACAAAACCGGCAGCGGCGCCTATTACAAGTTCCGAAGCTTTGGCCTGTTGCTGGTAGAGGCCGCTGGTGTATAATACCAGGTTTTCGTTCAGGTCGAAAGAGCCGCCCAGCGTAGCGCTGATACGCGGAGCAATGGTATGATTGCCGCCCAGGAATGTTTCCGTAGGCTCGGCGATATGATAATAAGAAACGCCTACATAAGCTGTTGAATAATCATTCAGCCTGCCGGTGTACATAATACCGGCATTAAAGTCTGGGTAAGTAAGGTCTGCATTGCTGAAAGTTTCTCCGGTAACGTTAATCGTGGTGCCCGTAGACGGATCAAACTGATCTTCGAAGGTCAGCTTGTTGAAATCAATGCTTTTCTGAACCAGGTATCCCTGAACGCCGAGTGAGATGGTATTTTGCTTTTCGCGTCCGAAGGATTTATGGTATGCCAGCGAGACGCCGACGGTTGTATTTTGCAGCGCACCCGATCCCGATTTGTCAAACAAACCCAGCAGGCCGATACCCAGGGCATCCCCTTCGGGAAGGCTGCCTTTCAGCGTGGCCATATCGTATGAAACGGTTCCCGTTACGTAAGGATGCGGAGAAACGCTTCCCCATTGGGAACGATAGTTGGCTGCCATACGAAGATCGCAGCGGGTAAGACCGGTAAGTGCGGGATTCAGTGTGAGCGGTGATGTAAAATATTGCGTAAAGTGCACATCCTGAGCCTGTACTGCGCCTGCCATCAATAAAGCACCTACGCCGAATAATATTTTTTTCATCTCGAAATTTTTATTTAAAAAGGAATGTTAAATCGTTTCTGTGAGCAAAATAAGGCAAATAATATGATTCTCCAAGAGAATGTTAAAAGATTTTTTTAAGTCTGTTATGATTGTTGTTTATCGCCATAACAGAGGTCTCCTGCATCGCCTAATCCAGGTACGATATATCCGCGTGCGGTTAGTTCGTCGTCGATATCGCCGGCCCAGATGTAAGTTTCGGGAAAGCGTCGCAGGATTAATTCGATACCGATCGTGCAGGCAATTGCTGCTGCCACATGCACCTGCCGGGGTTTGTTTTCGGAAGTCAGGGTTTCGATTGCCAGCGCCATAGATGCACCGGTTGCCAGCATCGGGTCGGAGATGATCAGTATGCGGTCTGTAAGGTCGGGCGCGGTGACGTAATTTTGTTCGATCTCGAAAGAGCCGTCGCGGTGATATTTCCGGTAAGCAGCTACGAAGGCGGCATCCGCCTGGTCGAAAAAGCGCAGCATGCCCTGGTGCATCGGGATGCCTGCCCGCAGGATCGTTGCCAGTACCGGTTGTGTTTCCTGTTCCCTGCTGTTATAAGTGCCAAGCGGTGTCTGAATGACTGCCTCCCGGTATGATAGTGTTTTACTGATCTCATAGGCGGCTATTTCACCGATACGTTCCATATTCAGGCGAAGGCGCTGCCGGTCGTTCTGTATGGATACATCCCGTATCTCCCTTATCCAGTTGCAGAGCAGGCTGTTCTGAGTGCTGAGGTTAGTGACCATAAAAACAAAGATAGTTATTTGAGGCAGGGTTCATATACTGTCTGGAACATTTTCTGCACATCCGTATAGCATCCTCCCTGTTGATCTTTTTACTTGATGTACTGATCACTTTTTTTCAACATTCAGGCATTAAGATATTAAGAGCATTAAGGTTTTTGTTCTTAATGATCTAAACTCCTCAATGTATCAATGGTTTATTGGTTAACCGGCTCATAAAATAGATGGTTAGTGCATGTATTAGGGAGTTGCTTTTTATCGTAAAATCCTTCCATTGTTTTGTTTTATTATATTATATTTGCCTCCGTGTCAGTGTCCGGTCGTATAGGTAGTTGAATGTCCGGGATTCAGAAAAAGGATCGTCTTTGTTATTAATTAATTGTTATTCCAACGTTAATAACAATTCGATACAAATATCTGCGTTATGGTTAAGCTACTTTTGTCCTGTTATCAAATAGCTAATATTATGAACAGGCATGAGAACAAAGGCGCTACTACCTATGACGTTCTTTTGGTAGATAGCAAAAAGTCTTCACGGGATCTGACCGGAAGAATGCTTGACCGCGCAGGGTTCAGCGTAATCACGGCAGAACATGGCAAGGAGGCAATAGATCTGCTGCATGACGGAAGCCGTGATTTCCGCCTGGTGATAACGGAGATATTAATGCCGTACCTGGATGGTCTGGAATTGATGAAAGCTGTGAAACGTGAATTGAATATACCGGTGATGATCCTTTCGTCGAAGGCCGACGAGACCACGGTAAATCAGGTGTTCCGGTTTGGTGCCGATGATTTTATGAAGAAGCCCTTCATTGATCCGGAGCTGCTGCAGCGGGTCAGGCAATTGCTGTCACTCGGACGCTCCAATACGGCCGGCTTAAACAGAGGTGGTGTATTGCAGCATACGGCTGCTGCCCCGGCAGTGGTAAAGCGGAGCAGCTATGCTGCCTGAGGAAGAGAAGCCGGCTATGCCGGTGGATTTGTGTATTAACAATCTTTCCGGGTGTTGAAATGATCAAAATACCACCCGGGTAAAATAAAAAAATTATAAGAAATGGCTACAGCATCTCAGACACAATATGGTCCGGTATATGATATCCTGATTGTGGATAATAAAGAACTTACACGTGATACAGTACAGAAGATCCTGCAACAGGAGGGGTACACGGTAGATACTGCCCGGCACGGTAAGGAGGGGATAGAAAAAGTACGTGGGAACAATTATGCCTACCGCCTGGTGATCACGGAGCTGATCATGCCCTATGCCGGTGGGTTTGAAGTGATAAAGACCATTAAAAAGGAATCGCGGATCCCGGTGATGGTGCTCTCAGCGGTAGCGGATGAGGATACGATCAACGAATCATTCCGGCTGAGCGCTGATGATTTTCTGAAAAAGCCTTTTATGGCCAGCGAGCTGGTACAGCGCATCCAGCGGCTGCTGATACGTCATGCCGCGCCTGTATATCCTAAAACGGTGGCCATGCCGGTTCCGGCAATTCCTGCCGCTCCGGAAGTCGTGGCTATAGATGAGGATAAGGCAGTGGAAGCTGTGGTGGCGAAAAGAAAACGGAGCATTAAGGCGGCTGCATCCACCGGTCAATCCAAGACGGTTGTCATCAAAAAAGCATCTGTGTCCAAAAAAGCAACTGCAGCCAAAGTAACAGCC
>JBEBVQ010000016.1:0-15580 GCA_040392625.1 Taibaiella soli
GGGATGGCCACTTTGGTCTTATCCCAGCTCAATTCAATTTCGCAGGAGTTAAATGTGATATTTTCGATATTGATGGTAAATGTCTGGGCCGCGTCTTTCAGGGGCTTTGTTTTTACGATCAGGCGTACCACATCGTCTTCTGTATCATAGCCGGCAGCGCCCCAGTTACCGGTATTCTCATTGATGATCACTTCCCACTGGTCTTTATTGGGGATGGTGTACAGCGAGTATTTCCCGGCCTTTACGGTTTTGCCGGCAATGACCACATCTTCTCCAAACGTCACCGTAGTAGCGGCATTGGCGCCGGTACGCCATACCTGGCCATAGCTGACGATATCGTTAAAGACATTCCTGCCCCTTGCGGATGGGCGGCTGTAATTGATCTCAATAAAAGAAGTGGAAAATTCCTGGTGTATGGTGGATTTGGGGCTGAGTGCCGGGAGTTTCATGTCCTGCGCAAAGGAGTGGGATATTACCGCCGTCGTCAGCAGTAAAGTGGATAATTGCTTTCTCATAATGTATGTGTTTTTTTATGAGTCGCAATTTAGCAGGAAAGCCGGGCAATTAAAAGAAAAAATTGAGAATGGAAAGTAGAAAGTTGAAAATAAATACACTTTTAACTTTCCATTCTCAATTTTGCATGCTTAGCAATATTGTTCAAATGCCTGCATTAGGTTGGCGGCAATGGCTTGTGCCGACCGGCCTTCGATCATATGGCGCTCAATCATATGTACCACCTGGCCATCTTTGAGCAGCGCGATAGACGGTGAAGAAGGCGGGTAGGGCATCAGGTAGGTCCGTGCCTGCTTTACGGCGTCGGTATCATACCCGGCAAAGCTGGTTGTCAGCTGATCCGGCTTTTTGGAGGCATTCTGTACGGCCAATATTACACCGGGACGTGCCGTGCCTGCGGAGCACCCGCATACGGAATTGATCATCAGGAGTGTGGTGCCGGACTGTTTGAGCGCCTGGTCCACTTCTTCGGGTGTCAGCAGCTCTTTAAAACCTTCGCCGGTCAGCTCGGCCTTCATCGGGGCAACTATTTCTGTAGGATACATTGTTAATTATGTTAGTTTTACCTGCAAAAATACGACATTACCGGCGGTGATGCGTATATAACTGTATAACGAAAAATAATCCACCGGAGATGGAACCCTTCAAGTTTGCGTCTGCTGCAGATCTGGCAGCCCTGATCACAATCCGCCCCGGCGAAACAAAGCTCGGGGAGCAGGTGCATACAGTTGCACATCCACACGAAATCTCCGGGTGTAACGCCCGGTTTGTGCTGATCGGACTCCCAGAAGATGTCGGTGTCCGTGCCAACCTCGGTATTGGTGGCGCAGCCTCTGCCTGGGAGCCGTCGCTCCGGGCATTACTGAATATACAGGCTACAGACCGGTTGACCGGCCGGGAATTGCTCGTGCTGGGCGCGTTTAACTTCAGCGAGCTCACTGCAAAAACCGGGGATGTGGAAGGTTTACGCGCACAGACAGAGCTGGTCGATGAATCGGTAGCGGTGGTTATCGAAAAAATTGTACGAGTAGGCAAGGTACCGATAGTGATCGGAGGTGGGCATAACAACGCGTATCCAATCATTCAGGGAGTCGCACGGGCCACGGGAAAAATGATCCATTGCATCAACCTCGATGCGCACAGTGATTACCGCGCAGCCGAGGGACGCCATAGCGGCAACGGATTCCGCTATGCCCGTCAGCAGGGTTTTCTCGACCGGTATGCAGTGGTGGGGCTGCACGAAAATTATAACAGCCGGGAGATTGTTGCGGAGATCATACAAGACCCGGCGATACATTGTTCTTTCTACGAGGATATTTTTATCAGGGAGCAGCAGACATTCCGCCAGGCGGTAGCAGCAGCTATTCATCATGTAGCCGGAGCGCCTTGCGGTATAGAGCTGGATCTCGACTGTATTGCCGGCGTATTGTCGAGCGCGGCAACGCCATGCGGCATCACCACACTGCAGGCGCGGCAGTATATAAACTGGTGCGCGGAGGAAACGGAAGCCGCATATCTGCACCTCGCCGAAGGCGCTGTCCGCCTGGAGGACGGCAGGACGGATGCATCTACCGCCAAGCTGATCGCTTACCTGGTCACCGATTTCTTAAAAGCCGCGCACTAATTCCCACAGTACCACTCCCAGACTCACCGATATATTCAGCGAATGTTTGCTGCCCCATTGGGGGATCTCCAGACAAGTATCCGCCTGCGCCAATATATCATTATGCACGCCATTCACCTCGTTGCCAAATACGACCGCCAGAGGATCCATTCCATTCCATGAAAATGACTGCAATGGCGTGCTGTCATGCGCCTGTTCTACACAAATGATGCGGAAGCCATCAGCCTTTGCTGTCTTCACTGCGGTTACCGTATCCGGGAAGTGCTGCCAGGGCACGGTTTCGGTGGCGCCCAGTGCAGTTTTGTGGATGTCGCGGTGGGGAGGGGCAGGCGTGTACCCGCAAAGCCACAGCGCCTGTGCCAGGAACGCATCGCAGGTGCGGAAGGCGGATCCTACATTATGCATGCTGCGTACATCATCGAGTATAACGATGACAGGTCGCCGGGAGGCGTGCGCAGCTTCCGCAGCGGTCTTGCGGCCAAGCTCTTCCATCGTCTTTTTTACAAACATGCTGCAAGATAGGGGTGAATCATTATTCGCCCCTACCGTCTAAATGATTATTTTTGTCCGTTGCTTATAATAATATAGTATTCTGATGAAAGTAGTTTTGTTTGCCGGCGGGCGCGGTACACGTATCTCCGAAGAATCCTCCTTACGTCCCAAGCCCATGATCGAGATCGGCGGAAAGCCGATCCTGTGGCATATCATGAAGATCTACGCAGCTTATGGACACACTGAGTTTATTGTGTGCCTCGGCTATCGCGGCTGGATGATCAAGGAGTATTTTGTAAACTACTTCATGCATAATGCCGATGTGACCGTCGATCTCTCCGACAACTCCATAGAAGTACATAATAATTTTGCTGAACCGTTTAAAATATCCCTGATCGAGACCGGACTGGATACCATGACCGCCGGGCGGCTGAAGCGGGTATTGCCCTATGTGAACAATGAAACGTTTATGCTCACTTACGGGGACGGCGTTGCGGATATTGATATTAACGAACTGCTCCGGTTTCATAAAGAATCGGGGAAGATATGCACGATGACTGCAATACAGGCCACCAGCCGTTTCGGCGTCATCAGTATGCAGGAAAACGGCACGATCAACAGCTTTGAAGAAAAACCCGCTGACAGCGGCACCTGGATCAACGGCGGTTTTTTTGTGGTCGGGCCGGAGATCGCAGACTATCTACATAACGATGCGGATACTGTGATGTGGGAGCAGCAGCCATTGAATGATCTGGCACAAGACAGGCAGATCGCAGCTTACCGCCATCATGGCTTCTGGAAGTGTATGGATACGCTGCGTGATAAAGAAGAGCTGGAGCATCTGTGGCAGTATAAGCCGCTTTGGAAGAAATGGTAGTTATTTCATTAGCCAATTAGCAGATGTGCTGATAAGCTAATGAATTATATCATTACACAGGTATTAGCAAATCGGCTAATTATCACATTAGCTAATTTAAAAATAATGACAGCATCATATTTAAGACAAACATTCAAAGGGAAGCGTGTATTTCTCACGGGGCATACGGGCTTTAAAGGCGCATGGCTCCTGCAGATATTGAACTGGCTGGGAGCTGATGTGAAGGGCTATTCGCTGGCGCCTGAAAATGACCACGATCTCTATCACCGGATCAGCGGCGATGATTTGTGCTATGCTTCCGTAACTGCTGACCTGCGCGATCTGCATCAGTTGAAAGGAGAAATGGTACGCTTTGAGCCGCATTTTGTCTTTCACCTGGCGGCGCAGTCGCTGGTGCGGCGCAGCTATGAATATCCTGTGGATACATTTACCGTAAACACCATCGGAACGGTGCATGTGCTGGAGGCTATGCGTGCGCTGGCTCAGCCGGCAGTGGGGTTGATGATCACGACCGACAAGGTTTATGAGAATCCTGAAAGAGGTACGCCGTTTACCGAGGACGACAAGCTCGGCGGCTATGATCCTTATTCGGCCAGCAAGGCGGCTGCGGAAATCGTTGTTGCCTCCTATACCCGCTCTTTTTTTAGTCCGGATCAGTATGATAAGCACCGTAAAGCGATTGCATCGGTACGTGCCGGTAATGTGATCGGCGGCGGGGATTTTGCGGAAGACCGGATCATACCTGATATTGTACGCGCATTGGAGAACGGAGAGAAAGTGAAATTACGTAATCCGCAATCGGTGCGTCCGTGGCAGCATGTGCTGGAGCCATTGGGTGGATACCTGTTGCTGGCCGCTAAAATGAATGAAGATCCGGCACAATATGCGGGCGCTTATAATTTCGGTCCCGAAGAAAATGATGAAAAAACCGTTGAAGAGCTGACCCGGATATTCCTGGAAGCTTATGGTAATAACCACGCCTACGAAACGACGCCGGACACCAGTGCGCCTCATGAAGCCAGACTGCTGCTGCTCGACAGCGATAAGGCGAAGAAGTCGCTGGGCTGGCATCCTTTGCTGGATGCTGCGACGGCTATTCGCTGGACAGCCGACTGGTATGCTGATAAGACCGGCACAGCGGCAGAGAAATGTATGAGACAGATAGAAGCCTATTTTACTAATTAGCTAATGAGATAATTAGCTGATTAGCCAATGATTCCTCGTGATAGACATTAGCTGATCAGCACATCAGATAATTGGCTGATTTTAATACATAACATGGTATCATGATTTTTAAACCATCTATATTAAAAGGTGCATTGGTGCTGGATTTGCCGGCATTTACGGATGAGCGTGGGTTGTTTGTGAAAACATTTCATGAAACCATGTTTCGTGAAGCAGGGATTGAATTTGTATTGCATGAAAGTTATTTCTCCAATTCGGTAAAGGATGTGATCCGTGGTATGCATTTTCAGGTGCCGCCATACCAGCACAGCAAGATTGTCTTTTGCCCGCAGGGCGCTATTCTGGATGTGATCGTGGATCTCCGGAAGGGATCGCCTACGTACGGTCAATACGATGCGCAGGAATTGTCTTCGGCAAACCATAAGGCGTTTTACATACCTGAAGGTTTTGCGCATGGTTTCAAATCGCTGACGGACGATGCGATCACTTATTACCTGGTCTCGTCCGAGTATAACCGGGAGCACGATACCGGCATCCGGTACGATAGTTTCGGTTTTGACTGGGGGGTGGCCTCACCGGTCATGTCGCCCCGCGATCGCTCATTTGTAGCGCTGGAGGAGTTTGAGAGTCCGTTTGTATAGATAGTATTGAAGCACCTGTCATGACTGACTTGATCCGCCATCGTCCGGGGTGACCTGATGCGTGATTGGGGCTTGTGGTTTGCTCTTCCGATGTCACCTCTTCGGGGTTTGATTATAGCTGATACCCCTGTCATAATCATGTTATCCCTTCGGGATTTCCCGGCGATTGCTTAATGCGATGCCGGATCCGATCCGACGGTTTTTTAAGCTTATATAAGCCCGAATTCTACTGCCGCTTTCAATAACCCCAACGGACTTTTTGCCCCGACTTTTCGCATCAGGTTAAACCGGTGGCGCTCTACCGTTCGTATGCTGAGGAATAATTTTTCGGCGATTTCCTGGTTAGTGTTGTCCTGCAGTACGAGATCCAGCACGTCTTTCTCCCGCTTGGTCAGTTGGATGCTGCTGCGGTCGGGCGCCTGTTCGGTCATTTGCTTTTTATAGAAGACGGCTTCATCGAATACTTTGTCTTTCAATTGAGGCTCTATAAACTCCTGTCCCTGATAGACGCTCCGGATAGCCGTGATCATGGTTTCCTGGTCTGTATTTTTTAGCAGATATCCTTTACACCCGTTCCTGAGCATATTTTTTACAGACGCCGGTGTGTCGAGGCTGGTGAGTGCAATGATGCTTACCGCCGGGTAATGGTGGCTGACGGCTGCTGCTACATCTTTTCCATTGATGTCGGGGAGCAGGATATCCAGCAAGAGAATGTCCGGCCGGGTTTGCTTTAACTGCTTCAGCAGCGCTTCCCCGCTGTTGAAGGTGCCGGTCACCTGTATATCGCGGTACGGTTGCAGCAGGTTCATGACCCCTGCAACTGCAAGCGGATGATCGTCGGTGATGAAAACCTGTATTTTTTTTCTGTCCTGATACATAATAGAACGAGATTAGGAAATTTTATTGAAATTGCCGGGAGCAGCCAGTTCCAGTTGCTCCAGGTTGAACTCCAGGCTGACGCTGGTGCCGTCGCTGTTACTGCTGATATGCAGATGTCCGTTCAGATGCCTGACACGTGTTGCCATGTTTTTCAGTCCCATGCCTTTGGATGGTGACGGATCTTCCATGCCCTTTCCGTCGTCTTCTACTTCAATACCGAGGCAGTGGTCGTTATAGCTGATCTGGACGAGCGCGCGGGTAGCGTGGGCATGCTTGATAATGTTTTGCACCAGCTCCTGCACGATACGGTAGATCGCGATCTCTATCTGTATGTCAAACCGGGGTATTTCGTCCATTTGTTCATACCGGAGGCGGAAGGGGAGGGTAGGCTGCAGGCTTTTGCAGAAATAATGCAACGCTTCTGCCAGCCCGCCTTCCAGCAGCATATCCGGCATCAGGTGGTGTGCCACATTCCTCAGGGATTGTGTGGCCATATTGAGCTGCTCAATATGAGGGAGTAATTTTTCTCTGTTAATATAAGGGCCGGGTGTACCGGCGAGCGCAGACAGGTTCATTTTCACAACGGAAAACTGGACCATCACGCTGTCGTGCAGGTCCCGGGCAATCCGGTTACGTTCTTTTTCTTCTGTTTGCAGGATGGCGCTGAATTCATGCAACTGTTGCTGGCGGAGCAGCTGCCGCATATTGGTATCTTTAAGCGCCTGCTTATTCCGGTGGTATTGGATGATCAGCAGGATGCTGACGCAGGCAATGATCAGTCCCGCAATGCTGATACTGATCCAGAGATTGCGCGTATTCAATTCCTTTTCTTTCAGCTCGATGGTCAGTTGCTTTTCTCTCAGCTCTTTATCTTTGATAGCAGAGCGGAAGCGGGTTTCCAGATGCTGGGCCGTACGGGTCTGGTCGTAGCTGCGTATGCTGTCGGAAAGTACCCACGCCTGTTGTTGGTGGTAATAGGCGCTGTCGTAGTCTGCTCTGCCGGCATAGAGTCTGGCGAGCTGCAGATGAGCGTCCATGCTGTTTTGCAGCAGGCCGGCGCTGCGGGATATATCCAATGCATGCCGCAGATGATAGTGTGCGAGTGCCACGTCGCCTGTTTCAGAATAGGCCAGCCCGAGGGTCACAGAGGCTTCGCTGGCATTCTCAGGATGTAATGTTTGTCCGGGAATGACGGCCTGCTTCAGATAATAAATGGCCAGCTCCGGCTGTCCTTGTTTCAATGCCAGATCGGCCAGTCCCTTGCAGGCGAGATGGGTGATGTAATTTGCTTTGATGAGGATAGACTCGGATAATGCCAGCTTGTAATACAGGGCGGCGCTGTCCCATACCTGCCTGCCCAGGTAAGCACTACCCATGTGTGTATAGAGCAATGCCTGTACCCGGAAATCACCTTTACGCCAGGCCGCAATAACCCCTTTATGCAGATAAAACAATGCTTTTTCGTATTGTCCGGCATTGTTCAGCAGGTAGCCGATGTTTGTGTAAACAGCTTCTGCCGGGAAAGCGGCTTCCGGATACCGTTCGCTTACTGCAATGGTCATCTCATAATATTTCAGCGCTTCCTTGTGGTCCGCCCAGTTGGCATAAGTGGTGGCAAGATTGTTATAAAGAAATGGCAGTGATCGTCCGCTGTCGGGTAGCTGCCGGGCAAACCGTATCGCCTGGTCCAGGAAATAGACCGACAAACGGAAGTTGCCCAGTTCGGCTTCCACGTTACCCAGGCCGTTCAGGCTACGCTCGATGCCTGTATTGTAACGGATCTGGCGGCTTATACGGAAGGATGCCTGAAAGAGGGTGTGGGCGCTGTCAAATTTGCGTACAAGCACATATGCCTGGGCTGCCTGGATCATCCGGTTAACGCTGGCCGTATCAGCTTCGGCTCGTCGGTATTCGTATTGTGCACCGGCCGGCAGCGTACCGGTCAGGGATAAACACACCCAAAGCAAGCAGCATCGAAGAAACATGTATCTAAGTTATGGCGAAACTCATTACATAGTAGATGTGGACTTTGGAAATTGGGTATTGCTACGCAATTTTGAAAATTGGGTACCACCGCGCTAACACCCGGTACTTATGAGCGGTAAATTTGTATAAAACGTATTGCATTATGAGAAAAACTGCTATTCTTTTTATGGTGGGTTTGCTGAGTCTTGGTAATACCGAAGATGTAACAGCTCAGGATGTCGGATTGAAATGGTTCCGTGATTTTGGCTCTGCCAGAGACTCAGAGTTTGGACTCGGCATCCACACGGATGAAGCCGGATATATATATACCACCGGGTTCGTGGGGGATATGGTGGACTTTAACCGGCGGGGCACACCCCCCGTAGTGGCCGGATATCCCAGCAATACGGGAGATGCATTCGTTACCAAGCATGATCCGGATGGCAATCTGGTCTGGGTGCGCACCATGGTAGGCAGCAGCACGGAAAAAGGGAATGACATTGTTACGGATAAGGAAGGGAATGTCTATGTCACGGGGAGTTTCAGAGGAACCACCAACTTTAATCCCGGTGGATCGCCTGCTGTATCGCATACAGCAGTTGGAGGGGCAGATATATTTGTGACCAAATACAACAATAATGGAGTTTTCCAGTGGACAAAAGTTTTTGGCAATACGAGCGAAGACGAGGGTTTCGGTATCGCAGCCGACAGTGCCGGGAATGTCTATATTACCGGGAGGTTTGGCAATGAGGTGCATTTTGGAACAGTCACGCTGACCACGCCCGGCGTTTTGTATGCCTTTGTTACAAAGCTGAATCCTTTGGGAGATGTATTGTGGGCACACGGCTTCGGGGCTGACGGGCCTCGGGGGACGCAGCATGAGGGTGAAGCGGTCACGGTTGACCCCCAGGGCAATGTGTACGTGACCGGCTCATTTACCGAAACGGTGGATTTTAACCCTTCATCAACGGTAACAAATAACCTGACTTCGGCCGGGGGAACTGATGTGTTTATTTTGAAATTGACAAATACCGGCGATTTTGCTTGGGCTCAGTCTATGGAAGGCCCCAAGAGTGGTAACGGCATAGACATTCACGCGGATGGAATGGGGAATGTATATGCGGTGGGATGGTTTGTCGATTCTATGAATATTCATCAATCGCCTAATAAGTATACGTTGCGAAGTAGTGCGTTAGGCGACGGGTGGAACGGCTATTTGACAAAGTTCGACACGAGTGGGAATTACTTGTGGGGCTTCCCGATTGGTGGCAGAGATCCGTCACAGGCTTTAGGTGTGCATACGGATAGAGCAGGAAATGTCTATGTTACCGGATATTACGATGACATTGTAGATTTTGATCCGGATCCGATAATATCAGAGTTGCGTGAATCCGTAATGGGGCCTGATATTTTTGTCGCCAGATATACTCCTGCTGGCGGATTAGTCTGGGTGAAAACTGCCGGAGGAAGCGGAGACGATCTCGGGCCAGGTACATGGGCTCCGGGAGATGTCGGGCAGGGTGTGTCGGTGGATACTGGATTCAATGTATATGTGACAGGATATTATCAAGGCACAGTAGATTTTGATCCAGGACCGGATAGTGCGAAATTTACGACCGCCGGGCGTACCGATGTGTTTATCTGGAAGCTCCGTTGCCCGATGACGGAATCTGCAACGGTTGTCACTGAATTGTGCAGCAGCGCTTATGAATGGAATGGTGTTGTATATACAGAGAGCGGCACCTATACGCATGATTTTTACCTGGGTGAGGGTTGCGACAGCGTTGCTACATTGGATCTTACACTGGGTGAGGCTGTAGAAAAGCCGGAGATCCATGTGGATGAATATACGCTGAGTGTACGCTCGGGTTATGCAAGCTATCAATGGCTGTTCAATGACACGGTAATTAATGGCGCAACAGACAGTATTCTTGTGGTGGATAAAAACGGAAGCTATTCAGTAGTAGTATCCAATACCTATAACTGCACGGATACTTCTCGTCCTTACATGGTGAATAATGTGTCGGTAGCCGGCGTACAGGCATATGGTTTGGTGAAAATGATACCCAACCCGGCGCGCACCAGAATATATATTACAGGCGTACACCCCCGCCAGGTCGTGGTGGCCACACTCGATGGACGTCAGGTGCTGACCGGCGCAGATAATGCAGCATTGTTTATCGGTGACTTACCCGGAGGTATGTATGTTGTTTCGGTCTATGGAGATCAGGGGGTTGTTTTGCTGCGGGAGAAGCTACTGAAGCTTGACTGAGTTTCGAGATAGTAAAAATAATCAACTATTAAGAGATTTGAGGAAATGAATGCTCTCAACTCCTTAATGCCTTAATGGTTGATTTTTTCAACATTAAGGACATTAAGAAATTAAGGGCATTGAGGAGTGAGTGATCCTGAATGTCCTTAACAATAAAAACCATTAAGCCGTAGCGCCGGGAATACGTATGTTTGCAGCAGGTTAATATCTGTTACTTTATGAAAATCGGGAAAATTCTTGCTGCACTCAATATAGATAAACACAATGAAGGCGCTTTCACCGGCACCAAATGGCTGAAGGCCGGAGGTGATATAATAGAATCTTTTTCGCCTGCAGACGGTAAGCGTATTGCTTCGGTCACAAGCGTAACCCGCAAATCGTATAACGCGGTAGTTGCACAGGCTGCCGGTGCATTCCCGGAATGGCGGATGTGGCCCGCGCCGAAGCGGGGAGATGTGGTACGACAGATAGGAGACGCATTGCGTAAATATAAAGAGCCACTGGGGCGGCTTGTTTCTTATGAAATGGGTAAAAGTCTGCAGGAGGGTCTTGGTGAAGTGCAGGAAATGATTGACGTAGCGGATTTTGCAACGGGGCTTTCCCGCCAGCTATACGGACTTACCATGCATAGCGAAAGACCGATGCACCGGATGTATGAGCAATGGCACCCGCTGGGCGTAACCGGCATTATCACTGCTTTCAATTTCCCTGTTGCCGTATGGAGCTGGAACAGCTTTATCGCCTGGGTTTGCGGCAATACCTGCGTCTGGAAACCTTCCGAAAAAACACCGTTGACGGCCATTGCATGCCAGCGTATTGTGGCAACAGTATTTAAAGCCAATGGGGTGCCGGAAGGTGTGAGCGGACTGGTGACCGGAGGCAGGGAGACGGGTGAATGGATGAGCAGTGATGAGCGGATCCCGCTGGTCTCTGCAACAGGCTCTACCCGTATGGGTAAGGCGGTGGCCGCTACGGTGGCCGCAAGATTGGGGCGCTCCCTGCTGGAACTTGGCGGAAATAACGCGATCATTGTTTCTGAACATGCGGATCTGAACATTGCCTTGCGTGCGGCCGTGTTCGGCGCTGTAGGTACAGCCGGTCAGCGATGCACCTCCACACGCCGCCTGATCGTTCATGAACATGTATATGAAATATTCCGCAAAAAACTTGTATCGGCATACCGGCAATTGAAGATCGGTAATCCGCTGGATGAAAATATGCATGTCGGGCCGTTGATCGATAAAGATGCCGTTGCTGCTTACCAGGCAGCCCTGTCGGTTTTGAAAAAAGAAGGAGCCAGGGCTGTCGTTGCGGGTGGTGTATTGGCGGGCGAGGGATATGAAAGCGGCTGTTACGTGAAGCCCTGCATTTATGAAGTGACGCCGGACATGCCGATCGTACAGCAGGAAACATTTGCTCCCATCCTGTACTTGATGAAGTATAAGACGATTGATGAAGCTATTGCAATACAAAATAGCGTTCCGCAGGGCTTATCATCTTCGATCATGACGCTGCATATGCGCGAGGCGGAGCAGTTCCTTTCTCATCTTGGGAGTGATTGCGGTATTGCCAATGTGAATATCGGTACGAGTGGTGCGGAGATCGGCGGCGCCTTCGGAGGTGAAAAAGAAACCGGCGGCGGGAGGGAAAGCGGCTCTGACAGTTGGAAGGCCTATATGCGCCGGCAAACCAATACTATAAATTGGAGTTATCAGTTGCCGCTGGCGCAGGGGATACGGTTTTTGAATTGAAAATGGAAAGTTGAAAATTGAGAAGGGAATACATTCACTTTCAATTTTCAACTTTCCATTTTCAATTATTACAATTTCGCCTTCACCTTAGCGATATCCTGCAGGCGCTTCTCTGCGATCCGGATAGCTGCGCGCTGGGTATGGATCTTTTCCGCTTCGCTTTTAGCAAAGATCTCCAGGGTATGGTCATAGATCTTTTCCACTTTGCCGAGCACCCTTTCTTTATTATATCCGTCCAGCTCTGCGCTTACATTGATCAGTCCGCCGGCATTGATCAGGAAGTCGGGCGCATACAGGATACCTTTTTCCACCAGCATCGGGCCGTGTACCTCCTCATCCTCCAGTTGGTTGTTGGCCGCACCTGCGATCACTGCACATTTCAGCTTGCCGATGGTATCTGTATTGATCACAGCGCCGAGTGCGCAAGGCGCATAGATGTCCATGTCATAATTCCAGATATCGCCGTTGTTGATCACGGTTACGGACGGGAATTTAGCAGTTACCTCTTTTAGCTTTGCATTGTTAATGTCCGAAACCGCTACATGCGCACCGGCATTAACCAAATGTTCCACAAGATATTGACCTACGTGGCCGACGCCCTGCACCAGCACTTTTTTACCGCCGAGGCTGTCATTCCCCCAGGTCTTTTTAACAGCAGCTCTCATGCCGGTAAATACGCCGTAGGCAGTGAAAGGAGAAGGGTCTCCGCTCCCGCCCATATATTCGGGTACGCCGGTTACGTGTTTTGTTTCCAGAGCGATATATTCCATATCACGCGCGGAAGTATTGACGTCTTCGGCGGTAATATACTTTCCGTTCAGGCTGTCGACGAATTTCCCGTAACGACGCCAGAGAGATTCCGATTTTATAGTAGCAGCGTCGCCGATGATCACTGCCTTGCCGCCGCCCAGGTTCAACCCGGTAACGGCTGCTTTATAAGTCATGCCGCGGCTGAGGCGGAGCGCATCAACAATGGCCTCTTCATGATTGTTATATTTCCATAGCCGGGTGCCGCCAAGAGCAGGGCCGAGTGTGGTATCGTGTATGGCAATAATAGCATTCAGACCGGAATGGGGATCGTGGCAGAAAACCACTTGTTCATGTCCCATTTGCTCCATCTGATCAAAAACAGATTGCTGCATAGAAAGATAAATTTGCGGGCAAAGATAAATCTTAAAAGTTAAGTGGGTAAATGTATTGCAGGGTAATGTGACTGTGTAGGAGTGAAATGTGTTTGAGGCGGGAAATGCGATAAATGTGGGAAATGTGGGAAATGTGAGAAATGTGTCGAATGTGTTCCACGTGTTTGAAATCTGCTCCACGTGTTTATTCTGTGCGGATCAAACACATTTGTCACATTAAACACATTCGACACATTTGTCACATTAAAGCTGTTCCGGCTCCCATTTCAGCTTGGAAAAGGTCTTTTTTCGCAGGACGAAATATTGCCAGATGATGCTTTTGGGATAAATGCCCTTTTCGTTGCGGTGCGCGATATGTTTCTGTGCCTCTTTCCGGCGTTGCATCCATTTCCCGATGCTGCCGTAAAAATGGAAATGAGCTTTTATAATGGTAAGCATGCCCCGGAAATTCCCTGATAACAGCATTTGTACGCCGGCAACCCCATCCAGTATCAGCCGTAACGGGAACAGCCAGCATAGTCGTAATGCTCTTTCATTTTTAAACAGGAGGATCAGACTGTTGCGGAAATTATAGTACAGCTTTTGCGGACTGCCGTAGCTGATCACGCTTCCGCCGACATGGTAAACGGTGGATTGGCCGATATACCCGATCCGGTAACCGGCATTCTTCATGCGCCAGCAGAGATCCACTTCTTCCATATGCGCATAAAGACCGGCTTCCAGCCCGCCGAGCTTGTGATAAAGGTCGGCGCGTACCATAAAGCATCCGCCCGAAGCCCAGAATACTTCGATATCATCGTCGTATTGCCCGTGATCTTTCTCCAGGTCGTTGAATATCCGCCCCCGGCAAAAGAGATAGCCCCATTTATCCATGAACCCGCCTCCGGCGCCGGCATATTCAAAATATTCGCGGTCGCGCCAGTAGCGTATTTTAGGCTGGCAGGCGGCCAGACCGGGATAGCGCTGCATCGCGTGCAGCAATGGCGGGAACCAGCCGTACGTGACTTCAAAATCGGCGCTCAGCAGTACATAATATTTGGCCTGTATCTGCTTTAACCCTTCTGCATATCCATATGCGAATCCCTTATTTACCGGCAGGTGCAATGTTTTTACCATAGGGAAATGGGTATGGATGTACGATAGCGTATCATCCGTAGATGCATTGTCTATGATGATTACTTCGTAGTCCTGGCGGGCTTCAGAAACAATTAATGGCAGGAATTGCTCGTGCCATTTCCTGCCATTATAGCTGAGAATCACAACAGCGGTATCTTGTGTAGATACAATCATCACGCTGTTTATGAATGATTATTTATACTTGGGTTGGTATAGTGTATTTTCCGGTACTTTTACATCTGCATTGGAATCGTACTTGTGCTCATAAAGATTATAGCAGCCGGCCAATGCGAAAATATAAAATCCGAAGAAGGACAGCAGGAAAAGAAACCGGGATTTTGAGGGCTTGTCGTACTCAATGTCTATCGGATTCTCTGTAGTCAGAAAATCATTTATTTCTTCCGTATGTTGTTCTGTGTTCATTGCATGCAAAATTTGCCCCACAAAAATATGCCAATTCCTTTAAAATCACAATATTTTTACCGGATATTCGTTTTGCAACTGTCCCGACTATGCGACAATATCTGAACTGGAAAGCCTATATGATCCTTGTGGCGCTTGTGATCGTTGCCGCTTCGCTGATTTATACCAATCAGCTTGCGCGCCGGCTGGCGCAGGAGGAAACAAAAAATGTAGAGCAGCTCGCGCTGGGTATCCGTACCATTATTACCTCGGCCAACGATCAGGAAGTGGATCTGGCCAGCAATGTGATCAGTCAGAATCGTACCATCCCGCTGATCATTACAGATGAAGAAGGCCGGATCATCGATTACAAGAACCTGGATACGGCCCGGATCGCCAAAGATTCCTCGTTTGCCTTACGGAAGCTCGAAGAGTTTAAGCTGCTGCAGCCGCCTATTATTTCTGATTATGGTGAAGGCATCAATTACATATATTATGGTCAGTCGCATTTGCTCACCCAGTTGCGTTATTTTCCTTATGTGCAGCTGGCCATTATTTTTGTATTCCTGGGTGTGGTGCTGATCGCGCTGAGCGCTGCACACAAGTCCATACAAAACCAGGTCTGGGTGGGCTTGTCCAAAGAAACGGCGCATCAGATCGGCACGCCGCTGACTTCAATTGAAGGGTGGCTGGAATTGTTAAAGGAGGAGCATGGCGAACA
>JBEBVQ010000017.1:0-15457 GCA_040392625.1 Taibaiella soli
ATTTTCAACTTTCCATTAGTGAAATTCTGTTTCTTCCAAGTTGCAGTACTCCGTTTTCTTCCAGTTGTTTCAGCAATCGTGATACGACAACGCGGGCGGTGCCCAGTTCATTGGCAAGCTGCTCATGGGTGATCTGGATCGTATTGGATTGTGTAAGCTCAGATTTTTTCTGCAGCAAAGCCAATAACCGCTCATCAACTTTTTTGAAAGCAATGGCATTGATGATGTCAAGCAGTTCTTCAAAACGTTTGTGATACAGACGGAAGATATAATCCAGCCATTCCGGATATTCTTTAATAAATAAGGATACTTTATCGACAGGCAGGAAAAGTATTTCGGCATCCTCTTCCACTTCTGCTTTTACTTTGCTTGTTTCGTTGTGCAGACCGCCGAGAAACGACATGATGCAGCTTTCTCCCGCTTTGATATAATATAGCAGGATCTCCCTGCCGTCTTCATCTGTTCTGATCACCTTGATCATACCGTTGGTGACGATCGGGATGGAGCGGATATAGGACTTTTCATTCAGGATGATATTCCCTGCTTCATAGTTTTTCCGGATACCGTAGCGGTACAGTTTTTCTACCAGCTCAGGTGATGATTTGAATGCCGTTATTTCCTCCAGTTTTTCCATGTTGTAAATCTATGGATTAAATCGGAGCGGGTGTGCTTATATGGTTAAGGAAGCCGCTTTATGCTCCGGGCAGTCTATCCGGATATCTTCGGTATGTAGTTTTGCGTTCAGCAATTTGCAGAAAGAAGCGTTGTTGTGCATGCTATGGTAGCGGCAGTTGTAACAGGTGCGCTGTACACTGATAATACCGGTCTGGTTGAGTGTACGGATCAGGCGGGCTATGGACGACCATAGGATTTCTTTTTCGGCGCAGTCTGTAGCAGCCAGCCATTCGCTGATGGGGCTGGTGTAGTTTTCTGTTTCCTGCACTACAGATGCTCCCGCTTCTGTCAGTTGTATGCTGTAGCGCCGGTTATCGGCAGGACTGGGGATCTTGCGGATCAGTTTTTTTTGCTCCAGTATTTTAATGGCGTCGCTGATGGTCGGCTTGGTAACGCTGAATTCCTGCGCGAGGTAGCTGACGTTATTTTGCTCATCGCCGTGGTAGTGTATGAAGATCAGTAACTGGATCTGTATAGGGCTGAGCGACTGCTCTTTGGCATGCTCCCATAACAATGCCCGGAACACCTGTGAAAGACGCTCCAGCCCGGCAACGATTTTGTTGTCGGTATGGCTGTTTTGTTTGTTCAGGTCAAAGACGGACATGTAGATCTTAGCTGTTTTGTTTTTGTTCGTTCCAGTAATAGCTGTCGGGGTATTGCCGTTGCCCGAACAGCGCCGTACCGATCCGCACCATTGTGGCGCCTTCTTCGATCGCAGTGTCAAAATCCCCGCTCATACCCATAGACAACTCTTCCATTTCCGCATTGGGCAATCCCAGAGATGCTATCTGTTCTTTTAAAGACCGTAACAACCGGAAGCATTTCCGCACCTTTTCTTGTTCGGCGCTGAACAGCCCGATGGTCATCAGTCCTTTCACTTTCAAGGTGTCGTATGCCGATACTTCCCTGGCAAAGCTAAGCGCATCTTCAGGATCTATACCAAATTTACTGGTTTCATACGATGTATTCACTTGCAGCAATACGTTGATGCTCCTTCCTTCTTTTTGCATTTGCCTGTCTATTGCCTGCACTAATTTAATGCGGTCTATCGATTGGATGCAATGGGCATATTTTGTTACTTCTTTCACTTTATTGGTTTGCAGATGGCCGATAAAGTGAAATTCCACGTCCTCGCTTTTCAGGTAAGGGTATTTTTGTGTCAGTTCTTGTACTTTATTTTCTCCCACATAATTCCGTTTATTGATCAATGCCTGCCGTATGATTGCGGGGGTAACTGTTTTTGTGGCGAGCAATAATTTTACTGATCCCGGCACTCTTCCTGCTTTGGCACAGGCTGCAGTCACACGTTCCGTTATATTTTGCAGTCGTTCTGCTACAATACTCATTTTTGTTTGTTTAAAAGTAAGCTGCGTACTTCTTCTTCGGACACGTTTCTGAAGTTTTTGAACCTGTATTCCGGATAGTGCGCCCTGAGGTGCAGGATCATATCGCGTCTTGTCGGCGTAGCGGGCAGGGCAGCGGGGATGCCTTCCATTTCCAGAATGTAATAACCCTTTTGCCGGATGTCGGCCAGCACTGCCGCATCAGGCTCTTCTATATGGCAGAACTGGCATTCAGATGTAGTTAGCTGCCCGTCTTTTTCGCCGATCGTTTGGAGATATTCTTTTCCGAACCGGAATATTTCGGAAGTGTCTTTAACCGCTTCCGGGACGATGATGTCGAAATGTAACACATCGCCCGTATGGCTTTTTACGTAGGTATCCCATACTGCTACTTTCATCCTGCTTTGTTTTTGTGGTGAAGCGCCGGGTTGTGCGGTTATACTCCAGGCAGTAACCATCAGCGCTAATGTAAAGACAAATCTCATCATTATTTTTTTGAGAAAGCCAGGGATACGGACCCCTGACTTTCATTTTGAAGGGGTAACAATATTACCCTTTTACGTCCGCTATAGATGCGCCAAAGTTGATATGCAGTACATTTCCGGTGGGGGTTATCAGGGCCGGTACCGATTTCACGCCTGCTTTTTCGGCTTCTTCTATGCGCTGCCGGTTTTCGCCGAGATGGATGATCTCCACGTTGGATGCTCCAACCAGGTTTACAATGTCGTGCTCTGCGCTGACACATACCGGGCAGCCTGCATGATAAAAAACTGATTTAGTCATGTTATTCTGTATTTTAAAACCTGGCAATATCGCCGGGGCAAATATAGTTAGGATTCCTAACTATATTGCACATTCTTATGGGTTAATTGTAAATTGTTGATTTTTAGCTGCTCCAGCTACCTATGTTAGAGAATCCCCAGTGTTCTGCACTGGCATGCCTGAAGTCGGACTTGTAGCGTTCAGGCACTTCTTTCAGGAAAGAGCCGGTTTCGTAAGACGGGAAGATCTCTTCGTAAGTCAGCATAGACTGGAATGAGATACGTCTGTAAATATGCGACCGGGTGATGTTTTCTTTTCTGTCGAGGCCTGAAGCGCCGAGCAGTTCCACCACGCTTTCTATGGTATTCTTGTGGAAGTTGGCCACGCGGGTTTTCTTGTCTTCCACTACAAGCCCCACGGTGAGCCTGGGGTCTTGTGTAGCCACGCCTACAGGGCATTTATTAGTATTGCAAAGTAACGCCTGGATGCAACCCACGGCCATCATCATGGCTCTTGCAGAGTAGCATGCATCAGCGCCTAACGCCAGTGCCCGGACGATATGGAATCCACTGGTGATCTTGCCTGCGGCAATAATTTTGATATGCTTGCGGATATCCATCCCGGTAAGGATGTTGTGCACGAAGTCCAGCCCGTCGAGCAGGGGAGCGCCCACATAATTGGAGAATTCCTGCGGCGCTGCACCGGTTCCGCCTTCAGCACCGTCAACAGTGATAAAATCGGGGTAAATATCAAGCTCTGTCATGGCCTTACAAATACCGATGAACTCACTTTTGTGTCCGATACAGAGTTTAAATCCTATCGGCTTGCTGTCAGAAAGTTCCCGGAGCTTCTGAATGAAATGCACCAGTCCCTTGGGTGTGCTGAATGCTTTATGGTAGGGTGGTGATGCGACCAGCGTATGTGGCTCTATACCCCTGATAGCTGCAATTTCCGGTGTGTTTTTAGACGCAGGTAGGATGCCGCCGTGTCCTGGTTTTGCACCTTGTGAAATTTTGATTTCGATCATTTTCACCTCCGGGAGCAATGCCTTTTCGCGAAATAGCTCCTCACTGAAATTGCCATCATCCGTGCGGCATCCGAAATATCCCGTTCCGATCTGCCAGATAATATCGCCTCCATGTTTCAGGTGAAAAGGGCTTAGGCCGCCTTCACCGGTATTTTGGGCAAAGCCGCCTATTTTGGCGCCTGCATTCATGGCTTCAACGGCATTGGCGCTCAGCGATCCGTAGCTCATGGCCGACACGTTGTAGATACTGCAGGAATAAGGCTGCTTGCAGTCTTTATTCCCGATCAGGGTGCGCAGATCATGATCCAGCAGCTTAAAATCTTTCGGCGCCATGGAATGGCATAGCCATTCGTATCCTTCCGTATATACGTCCAACTGTGTCCCGAACGGCATAGTGTCGTTTTCTTTCTTTGCCCGCTGATACACCGTGGACCGGTCGATACGGTTGATCGGTCTGCCGTCTATATCCGATTCGATAAAATACTGGTAGATCTTGGGGCGCAACTCTTCCATTACGAACCGTAACCGCCCGACAACCGGGTAGATCCGCATAATAGAGTGTTTTTTCTGGACCATGTCGTAATACCCCAGTCCCGTCAGGAACAGTATAATCCCAAAAATAACAAACCAGTTGGGGTTCAGGAAAACGGCAAGGCATAATGTGGCCAGCACCAGCGATGTAGAAATGATTATGAAACTGCGTCTCATGACAATATTCTTTTTTTCTGCAGCTTTATATTATAGTCAGTTATTAATAACATTCAGGATCTTGAGTGTTTTCATCCCTCCGGGTAATGCCCATTTTACGGTCATTCCCTTTCTAAATCCGATCAAAGCTACGCCCAAAGGAGAGAAAACCGATATTTTTTGTTCCTTGACATTTGCCTGTTGCGGCAGGGTCAGCGTCAGTTTCCAGATTTTCTTCGTAGCAACATCTTCAGCTTCGAAGCTGGAATTGAGACGGATAATATCTTCGTCCAGCGCTTCTTCGTCCACTATGTCCGCCCGTTCCAGCTCTTCCATCAATTGTCCGATCTCTTTTGATTTCAGGTTGTCGGGATAGCCGGTGATCAGTGTTTTTAAAGCCTGATAATCCTTATTGCTGATAATTGGTTTCATATTCTTGGTTTTTTATTTGCCGATAATCATTTCAATATCCTGAGCGCCTATAAGCAACAAATTGCCTGACTGGTCAGGATGAAATAGTTTACCGTATTGTTAATAATGAATAATAGCGTTTCACCCCCTCCGTTTCAGAGTAAAGTGAATAAACGGAGGGCTTAAATAATAAAGGCTCTGTTGTGTGGAATAAGAAACAGCCAACTGCTGCAAATGTTATTTGCAATAGTCAATAATGTATGTCGGGTCTGTTTCATCGGTTATATGATACGACAAAAGTAGGCTATTTTGTCAATTCGCCTATGCTTTCATATAAGGAATTAACAATTTGGCGGAAAAGCCCGTTATTAATGGGATTTCAACACGCGTTATTGCAAGGAGATGAATCAGACTACGATATTGATCATCCGCCCTTTCACGTAAATCACTTTTTTCGGCGCTTTACCTTCCAGCCATTTCTGAACGGTTGCATCAGTAAGTACCGCCTGCTCCACGTGCTCATGCGTGGCGTCGGTGGGAAGCTCCAGTTCGGCGCGGGTCTTACCGTTAATGGCTACCGGGTATTTTTTGCTTTGCTCGGCAATATATTTTTCTTCGTAAGCAGGGAAAGGGGCATCCAGCACGCTGCCTTCATGTCCTGACCTGTGCCACAGTTCTTCTGCCAGATGTGGTGCAAAGGGCGCGATTAGGATGATCAGCGGTTCCAGTATTTCATGTTTATGGCATTTCAGTGCGGTAAGCTCATTTACGCAGATCATAAACTGGCTCACGGCGGTGTTGAAAGCAAAGCGTTCAATATCTTCTCCTGTTTTTTTGATGGTCTTGTGCAGGCAGCGCAGCTCTTCGGCAGACGGTTCGTCACGGGTCACCAACCAGTTGCTCTCCGCATCAACATACAGGCGCCAGAGTTTTTTCAGGAAGCGGTGCACGCCTTCAATACCTTTGGTGTCCCAGGGTTTGCTCACGTCTATCGGGCCGAGGAACATCTCGTACATCCGGAAAGTATCCGCACCGTACTGGGCTACAATGTCGTCGGGGTTGACGACATTGAACTTCGACTTGGACATTTTCTCTACTTCTGCAGCACAGATGTATTGACCATCAGGTTCGAGAACAAACTGTGCTGCTGCAAATTCCGGCTTCCACTTTTTGAAGTCTTCAATGTTTAATGCAAGGCCGTCAACGAGGCTGATATCAACATGCAGCTTGTCAAAGTTATCTTCAAGCGCCTGTTTTGCAGTACGGACACCCTGGCTTTCCAGAAATGTGATTCGTTGTTCCTGCGAAACAAACAACCCGCGGTTGTGCTTGTACCGGTACACAAAGCGTGAGCTACCCTGGATCATCCCCTGGTTTACCAGTTTTTTGAATGGCTCGTCAAAAGAAATATGTCCAAGGTCGTACAACACTTTTGTCCACATACGGCTGTATAGCAGGTGGCCGACGGCGTGTTCGGTACCGCCTACATACAGGTCCACCTGCTGCCAGTAATCCGTAGCCGCCCGCCCGGCAAATTCCGTATCGTTGTGCGGATCCATATACCGCAGGAAGTACCAACTGCTGCCGGCGTATCCCGGCATGGTATTCGTTTCGCGCGGCCCGGCAGGTGTGTTCACCCATTTGTTTATGTTGGCGAGCGGCCCCTGCCCTTCGGGGCCGGGGTGGTAGCTATCCACTTCAGGTAAGGTTACAGGTAGCGCCCGTAATTCGTCGGGGATTTTGAGCCCGGGTTCGTCAATGGTGTAAGGGATACCCTCTTGGTAAATGACCGGGAAGGGTTCCCCCCAGTAGCGCTGGCGGCTGAAGCCGGCGTCACGCAGCTTGTAGTTGATCTTTCTTGTGCCGATGCCCAGTTCTTCAATGGCTTTGATGGCAGTTTCGGCGGCAACGGGTATCTCCAGATGGTCCAGGAAATCGCTGTTGGAGAGTGTCCCCTGTTTGTCGGAGTAGGCAGCTTCGCCATTGTAACGGTCACCGAAGATATTGATGATGGGTATGTCGAAATGTTTGGCAAATGCATGGTCGCGATCATCGCCGGCGGGAACCGCCATGATGGCGCCTGTGCCGTAACCGGCCAGTACATATTCAGATATCCATACCGGTATTTGCGCTCCCGAGAATGGGTGGACGGCGTAAGCGCCGGTGAAGCAGCCTGTAATCTGTTTTACCTCGCTCATCCGCTCCCGTTCCGAACGGCTTTGTACATAAGCCTGGTATTGGTTTACGGCCTGCTGTTGTTCCGGGGTGGTGATTGTCTGTACCAGCTCATGTTCGGGGGCCAGTACCATGAATCCGACGCCGAAAATAGTATCCGGGCGGGTAGTGAATACTTCAATATATCCTTTACCGGCATGTGCCCCGGCGAGTGTGAAGCGCAGTTGCGCCCCGCTGCTTTTTCCGATCCAGTTGCGCTGCATTTCTTTCATGGCATCGCTCCAGTCGAGTGTGTTAAGCGCATCCAGCAGGCGGTCTGCATATTCGGTGATGCGGAGGAACCATTGGTTCATTTTCTTTTTTACGACGGGGAAGCCGCCGCGCTCCGATACGCCGTTGACCACCTCATCATTGGCCAGCACGGTGCCAAGACCTTCGCACCACCATACTTCGGCATGGCTGAGGTAAGCCAGCCGGTATTTCATCAGGATGGTCCGCTGCTCATGAACAGCGTACCCATTCCATGCTGCGGCAGAGAACGCCGGCTGATCTTCTTCGGGGCAGGGGACAGATTGATTTCCCTCTGAGGAGAAGATGGTGATCAGTTCCTGTATAGGACGTGCTTTTTGTTGCCCGCGGTCGTACCAGCTATGGAATAGCTGCATGAAAATCCACTGGGTCCATTTGTAATATTTCGGATCGGAGGTGCGTACTTCACGGCTCCAGTCGTAAGAGAAGCCGATCTTATCAAGTTGTTGCCGGTAGCGGGCAATATTTTCTTTGGTAGTAACGGCGGGGTGCTGCCCGGTTTCGAGTGCATATTGCTCGGCAGGCAGGCCGAATGCATCATAACCCATTGGGTGGAGCACGTTATAGCCTTTCAATCTTTTATACCGGGCATAGATATCCGAAGCTATATATCCCAGCGGGTGACCGACGTGTAGTCCGGCGCCGCTCGGATAAGGAAACATATCGAGTATATAAAACTTCGGCTTTCTGCTGTCGTTGTTTACCTTATATATTTCCCGGTCGCTCCAGTATTTTTTCCATTGTTGTTCAATGGATTGAAAGTCGTATTCCATATATGCCAAAGGGTTGGGCGGCAAAAATACGAAACGAAAGGCTGGAAAGCCAAAAGAGGGCAGGCAATGGTACAGGCTGGGCTATAATTGCTGTAACGCTGTGCTGTCCAGGCCCGTAGTAATTGTGATGATATCCGGAGCAATGCCTTGCTCTTTCATATTCCGGGCAATACGTTTTCTTTCTTCTTCCGATCCTTTCTGCAGTCCTTTCTGCAGTCCTTCCTGTCGCCCTTCCTGTAGCCCTGTCGAGCGTGCTGTATTCAGGATGTTCTGGTAATCCCACTTGCGCATCTGGCTGCGGATGTAAGAAATATAATCTTCTTTCGATAAATTGCTCATTTCTGATAGTTTAAATAGTTTTTCAAAAATGGATTTCTTCAAAAATACCGGAAATTTTTCAAGTTGATACATATTTTTGAGTACGAACAGCCATTTATCCATTGTATTACTTAGCTCTGTTTCCTGCTTATTGAATTTCGGCAGCTCGATGAAGATATATCCCAGCTTTTTGTAAAACTGCTTATGGGTTTCGACATCGGCAAGTTGAATATCGTGGAGGTATTTATCTGTTTCAGTATCGTCAAAACAGAAATCCATCAGCCCGATAAGCCAGACCTCATGGAGTTGGTAATCCCATCCCGGCCCGCCTTTTACTGCCTGGTCGCAGATGAGCGAAGATTTGAATTGTACCCTATGAAGCTGCAGGTTTGTTTTTCCTTATTTTTACCGGTTCAACTGTTTTTATCTGTGCCTGAATTAAACAACATGTGGCAAATACTGGCGGGACTGGGTATTTTCCTGTTTGGTATGCTGCTGGTGGAGGAGTCGATCCGGAATTTGTCGGGGAAGGCGCTTCGCGGATTTATCCGCCGGCAGACATCCAACCGTGCCAAATCCATTGGACTGGGGGTGCTTACCACCATCATTCTTCAGAGCAGCAGTGCGGTGTCGCTGATGGTGCTTGCCTTTACGGGGGCGGGGATCATGTCCACCATTAGCGCCATCGGTGTGGTGATGGGAGCCAGTTTGGGGACTACCATATCCACCTGGCTGATCGCTACAGCAGGATTTAAATTCAAGATTGAACTATTGTCGCTGCCATTTATCGGGATCGGTGGGCTGGGTTTGCTTTTCCTGGGGAACAGAACCTCCCGTTGGGTGAATATCAGCAAGCTGCTGGTGGGGTTTGGCTTCCTGTTTATGGGGCTGGATTATATGAAACAGGGTGTGGAGACCTGGACGTCGGGCGTGGATGTGGCTGTCCTGCAAGGTTTGCCCGGTGCTGCTTATCTGTTGTTCGGTGTCATATTAACGGCGCTGATACACAGCAGTACCGCTTCGATTGTGATCATCCTTTCATCGGTATATAGCGGCATGATCGGTTTTGAGCCGGCATGTCTGATTGTTGTGGGTATTAACGTCGGCGCTACGATCACTGTCCTGATCGGCAGTATCAACGGAGTGCCTTCGAAGAAGAAAGTGGCGTTCAGTCATCTGTTTTTTAAAATTGTAACAGCCCTGGTGGTGCTGCCGCTGACGCCGTTACTCATTGTATTTATCAATCGCGGCCTGGGTCTGGCAGGAGATCCGGTTTTTGGTTTGGCTTGTTTTCATACGTTATTTAACCTGATCGGGCTGGTAGTGTTTTTCCCGCTGATCGGCACACTGGCCCGGTTGCTGGACAAGATGTTCCGGGAGAAACCGGTGCTGGTGTCCCGGTTCATACACGCTGCTCCGGCCCAGGTGCCGGAGGCCGCGACCACTGCCCTGCAGAATGAGGTACGGTACCTGATCCGCCTTTGCCTGGATTATAACCTGCGACATTTTATGTCTGACCCGTCGCTGATCCTGCCGGAGATCAAAAATACTGCCGGGGCGTTGATACCGGTTGAGAAAGGTGAAGTGACGGAGCATTACGAGCGGATCAAGCTGCTGCAGGCACAAATATTCAAATATGGCGCTGCCATACAGCAACACGAACTGAGTGAAAATGAAGCACGCGAACTGAACCATGCCCTTCATGCGGCGCGCTATGCTGTTGCTGCAGCCAAGTCGGTGAAAGATGTGAAGCACAATCTGGACGAAATAGATGAAAATGGAAACAGCGATTATTTCCGGATATTCAGGAAACGCATGTTGGATTTTGCTACGGAAATTTCGTCTATCCTGCAGCAAAAGGAAAGTGACGGGATAGCTGAAAAGTTATATACCGCGGGGAAAAAGCTGAAGACGGAAGACCGGCATTTCACCGATACGATCACTGCTGCGCTGAATAAAGGGAAGCTTGGCGCACCGGTATTATCGGCTGTGTTGTCGGTAAACCGGAATCTTACGCTCTCCGGCCGGCAGATCGTACTTTCGGTAAAAGATCTCTTGCTGACGGAGCATGAAGCAGATATCTTTGAAGATCTCGACACGTAGATGCGTAATATGACGGAAACACAATGGATCAATTAGCTAATTTGAATAACCTATAAATAATGAACCAACCTGTAACCTTTAGCTATTGGGAACAACAAAGCTTTATGCACTACGATCATGTGGTAGTAGGTTCGGGCATTACCGGCCTGAGCGTAGCAATTGAATTGAAAGAAAGAGATCCGCAATCAAGGATTGTGATTTTGGAACGCGGATTATTACCCACCGGCGCTACCACCCGCAATGCAGGTTTTGCCGCTACCGGCAGTGTCACCGAATTGCTGGACGACCTGGAGCATATGTCCGAAGCATCAGTTGTACGATTATTTGAAGGCAGGATGAAGGGGCTTGCCCGGCTGCGCGGCAGGTTTCCTGACACAGCGATCGGATATGAGGACAATGGCGGCTTCGAGCTGATCCGCGAGGCAGAATTGTACGCCTGTGATCAGATCGGATACCTGAACCGTTTGTTACAGCCGGTGGCGGGTAAAGAGGTATTTGCACGAGCGGATCACAGAATTGCTTCATTTGGTTTTGGTAAAGATGTGAAGGCGCTGATAGAAAGCCGTACAGAGGGTACCCTGCACAGCGGCAAATTGATGCATGCCCTGCAGATCGAAGCGACACAGCTTGGCGTGGAGATCCGCACCGGAGCAGAAGTGCTTGCGTTTGATGAGGGAAGCGAAAGGGTAAAGCTACGAGTGCTGGACGGCTTCCGGCAGACGGATTGGGAGATTACGGGCCGACAGTTGTTTATCTGTACCAATGCATTTACGAAGCAGTTGTTGCCAGAGGAAGATGTAAGACCTGCACGCGGGCAGATATTGGTTACAGATCCTGTGCGGGGATTGCCTTTCAAGGGTGCTTTTCATTTCGATAAGGGATATTATTACTTTCGTGAAATAGACGGTCGTGTGCTGATAGGTGGCGGTCGTAATCTGGATTTTGAGGGGGAAACCACCACAGACTTCAACATCAGTGAACGAATTCAGCAAAATCTGGAATTGCAGTTGCAGACGTTGATTTTGCCGGATGTGCCCTTCCGTGCGGCATACCGTTGGGCAGGAATTATGGCGTTTGGTTCATCGGGAAAGATGCCGGTGATTCGTGCATTTTCTGATAAGGTGTTCGGCGCCTTCCGCATGAGTGGTATGGGGGTGGCGCTGAGCAGCAATGCTGCTGCAGAGCTGGTTCGTCTGTCAGTATAATAGCCTGTTACGAAACCAAACCCATTTGCAGGGCTGTTTTTACCAGTCCGACAGTATTCTTTGCATCGAGTTTTTGCAGCAGATTTAACCGGTGTCCTTCTACTGTTCTGAGGCTGAGAAATAATTTTTCGGCGATCTCCTGGCTGGTATATTCTTCAATGATCAGTTGCAGTACTTCTTTTTCACGCTGGGTTAGCACAGGTATGGGCGGTGACGGGTGACTACGCTTGCCCTTGAGGGTGTTGTATATCATTTGTTCTCTGAGGGCAGGTTCTATAAATTCGCGTCCCTGATGTACTTCTTCGATGGCTTTGATCAGTGTTTCCTGATCGGTATTCTTTAGCAGATAACCGGAGCAGCCACGGCGCATCATACCTCTGACGTAATAAGGCGCATCCAAACTGGTTAGTGCGAGCATGCGCACCCGGGGGTATTTTTTTGAAATGATTTCAGCCAGATCCTGACCGCTCTGGTCGGGCATAAGTATATCAAGCAGCAGTACATCCGGCTGCTCCTGCACGAGGCCGGCCAGCAATGCAGCGCCTGATGTATAGGCGCCGGTGATCTGTATATGATCGTGTGCCCGGAGCATATTTTCAATACCCCCGATAGCAAGCGGGTGGTCGTCTGTAATGACTACTTTAATAGGCATGTTTTAGCTGTTTTTCACTGGTAAGGTGGTTGATATCGAATTCAATATTTATTACGGTACCTTTTCCGGGCTTACCCTGTATGTCGAGATGGCCGTTTAATGCAGATATCCTGTTCTTAACGGTAGTCAATCCCATATTGCCTTGTATATTGCTTCGTACGCTTTCCGGTATTCCTTTCCCATTGTCTTCTATAGATATCAGCAGCAGGTTGTTTTGTCCGCTCAGCTCTATGAGCGCTTTTGTTGCCTGCGCATGTTTTATGATATTGTGCACCAGTTCCTGGACGATGCGGTATATGGAAAGCTCGGCTTCGGGCAGGAGCCGGGGGATGGAACCGAATGATTGCACATGGATAGATAGCGGCACACTTTGCTCCAGGTTCTTACAAAAGAAATAGACGGCATCGGTAAGACCTTCTTCCAGCAGGGCGGCCGGCATCAGGTTGTGAGCAGTCCGGCGGAGCTCCCGCGTGGCATCGTCCAATTGCTTTACCGGCTCCTTGAATGATGCTATGCCGGGCAGGTGACTGTAACGATTGACCAGTGTACTCAGGTTCATTTTCACGGCAGAGAACTGTACCATGATCCCGTCGTGCAATTCCCGGCCAATACGCGACCGTTCCAGCTCGCCGCCTTCGATCGTGGCATGGAGCTTTTCAATTTGCTGCTTATGACGATTGTGCCGGCGAATGCTGAAGATCATAAATGTAAGTATCACGGCGAGCATTGTCGTGCCGCCGATCAACAGGTTTTTGTCTTTAAGCTCTTTCGCTTTCTCTGACAGCAACAAATCCTGCTGGGCGATGCTTTTATCTTTTTCTGATGCCCGGTATTGTATTTCAAGCCGGTTGATGTCTTGTTGTCTTTCGGCCAGCAGCAGGCTGTCGTTGAGCAGGCTGTATGCTTTCTGGAATTTATAGGCCTGCTGCATATCCCCCGTTTGATGATACATATCTGCAAGGGTATTGTAAAGGTTTGCAGTGATAGGGCTTCTCACTTTCAATAAAGTTGCTGCATTGAGCGCTTCAAGCAGATGCGCCTGCGCTTTGGTGTAGTCTTTCAGTCTTAAGTAAGCCGTCCCGAGGCCTTTGTCGATGATCAGTTTGTTTTCGTACGGGTTAATGCTGTGGGTGATCGCCCTTGCTTTCCGGAAACATTCAAGCGCTTTGGACGGATTATCCTGTAACAGATAGCTCTCTCCGAGCGAGGATAATATAGCCGTGTATTGCCGGTTGGATTGCACGGTATCGTAGCGGGACAAGGTATCGTTCCATCTGAGCGCCTGACGGACATAATAGTCGTGTCGCGGCCAGTCTTTTTCCGCACGATAGCATTTTGCAATGTTCATGTAAACCTCACCGAGGTACTGGTATTGCCGCATCACCAGCGACAGCTTTTCTGCGTTGCGCAGATAATACAGCGACTGCCGGTATTGTTTCGTCCGGTATAAGGTGATCCCGATGTTTGTATAAGCCAAGGGAATATAGCCGGCCAGGTCGTTGTGCGGCTGGCTGTATTGCAGCGCAAGCCGGAGACTTTTGTAATGATAATACAGGGACCGGTCGTCACGCCCGATGTAGTTGTAGGCGACGGCCAGATAGTTGTGCATACGCAGCAGGATCGGGCTGATGTCGTATACAGCTTTCTGTGTGTATTCATATGTTTTATGCAGCATGCGTATACTGCTCTCATAATTACCATCGTATAGATCACATGCAGCGTATTCTATCAGGATGGCGGCCATGCCGTCGGGAAAATTCAACTGTTTATTCAACTCAAGCGCCTGAGCCAGTAACTGGCGCGCACTATCTGTAGATATGGGTTTGAGCGGATTAGCCATGCGTACCAGCCCATATATCCTGCCGGTATCTTCGGATGTGGGTAAAGGAAGGCTAATTTCCGGCAATGTGCTGAGAGATGGCATGCTTTTTTCCTGCCCTGATAATGATATCGTTATCAGTAAAAAGACAAAAAACGGGAAGAGTGCCGTGCTGCATTTCATCCGGAAAAGTTAGCGGAAAGTAAATATAGATAAAGGTACGTAGTTCTACCTGATTTTAAGTATTGGGGTATTACTACTTGTTATCAGGGCATAAGACGGAAGTATTTTTACATGAAGGTGTTGTGACCAGAATCGAAACCCTATGAAGCATTTGTGGATATTATTGATGGCTGTTTTTGTGTGCACGGGTAACCGGATGTCTGCGCAGTTACAGTATAACGAGCTGCCGGGATTCCTGAAGGCGAACAGTGTGTGGGCGTTCGGTGAATATGGCGGGTATGATTTCAATACGGCTGCGCCGGTGGTTACTTCTATTTATGCTTCCCAGCAGTCCGCTTCAGTGTCGGATAGCGCTACGGGGCAGTTGTTATTTTATGCTGGTGCGTACCAAAATATTCCTGTGAGTCCCCCAAATGATACGGGCAGATGTTTTGACAGGAATCATCAGATCATGACAAACGGGGAAGGTATTGCAGGTTGCAACAGTGGGGGGAGTACGGCTCAAGGGTATTCGATTGTGCCTGTGATCGATTCTCCGGGGAAATATTACCTGTTTTCCCTTAGTTGGCAGGGAGGGCAGCCGGGACTATATTATTCGGTGGTTGACATGAGTCTTAACGGTGGTTTAGGTGATCTGGTTCCGGATCGGAAGAATATTATTCTGGATAGCAGCAAATTGAGCGAGGCGATGGTGGTCGTGCCCGGGAATAATTGTGATGTATGGCTGATCGTACATGCTTTTCAGGAGCCGCAATTCAAAGCATACCGAATACATGCGGGAGGTATTGATACGCCCGTAATATCTGTAGCCGGTGAGATCGGATTGAATCCATTCAGAGATTATGCTTGGTATAGTAAGTGTCAGATGGCAGTGAGTCCGGATCGCAGTAAGCTGGTGTTAGCGCATAACTATACTAATTTGTTCGACGCCGGGTTAACGAATACCCGGAGACATACATCCGGCACGCATCTATTCCGGTTTGATCCCTGGACAGGGACAATTTCTGATTATGTA
>JBEBVQ010000018.1:0-15211 GCA_040392625.1 Taibaiella soli
TATAATTATCTTTTTTCACGGAGAAACTGGCTTCCCCGTCGCCGACCCACAAGGCTCCCATATTATAGTAAACTTTGAAGAACAACTTTTCCCCATCGCGGAAACTGATGTTCTTAATACCGCAAAAATCATCCTGTGCATGCAGTGGCGCCGCCGCTCCCAGGCAGCATAACAGCGTGATGAAAATGTATCGTAGCTTCATGTAGGAGTTAAAAGAACAGTCAAGTTATAAAATACCGGTTATTATACAATATTCAATAATTTTTTTCGTGCCCACAGCAGGCTGCCGGCTATCGCCGGGAAAGCCAGGTTGATGCACCAGACAATGGCCGTTGCTGCAATAATACCTACCGTATGGTCGGAAAAATGACCGAACAGCGCCAGGCTGACATTCCCGCGGATACCCAGCTCCGCCAATGCCACTGAAGGTATCACCGTCATGACCCAAAAAAACAGGGCGGCCATAAAAAAGCCGTCCGCAACGGGGAAACTGACGTTCATCCAGTAAAGCAAAGTCAAATACTGTGCCGTAAATACCAGGAAACGGATCAGGGAAAGCGCCAGGATTCCGAGTTGCTCCCGCGGCGTGAATCGCCTCATCAGGTATTTATACGTGCGGAAGCGACGAAACCACCGTATCCGCTCCAGCGCTGCCGCCCATTGCTCGAAACGCAGATAGATTATTACCAGCGACACAGCGCCCAACAATGTTGCTGCCAGTACCAGTTGCTGCCAGAAACCGGGAAAGTTAATATTATAATAAATAAGCCCTGCCAGGCCAAACAGCATGACGGCGATCAACTGGGCAAACATGCCGAGTACTGATACACTGACCAGCCGGGGCGTATTCTTCCGCCGGAGGAAAAGAATGCGGCCGGGATATTCCCCGATGCGGTTGGGGGTGATCAGAGAGAAGGCCATACCGGCCAGGTAGCTTCGTGCCGCATCGCGCCAGGAAAGCGGTGCTGCGCTGCCGGCCAGCAGCTTCCATTTCCATACCTCCAGCGCCAGGTTCACCGGCATCAGCAGCAGCCCGGCAGCCAGGTAAGCATTCGATGCATGATCCCACAATGCACCGGTCTCAATGCGGGCAAGCTGCTGCACTACCTGTACATACAGCAGGTACAGCAATACCACGGAAAGTGCAGCGCCCAGCCCGTAATTGATCCATATTTTGGTACTTTTGTTCAATAACATCTGATCCTTGCAACGTAAACCCCAAATCATTCTCGGTATTGACCCCGGTACGCTGGTAATGGGCTACGGGCTTATCGCCGTGGACAAAAATAAGATTTCGCTGGTGGAAATGGGCGTATTACAGCTTGCCCGCCACCAGGACCATGCCGAGCGACTGGAACTGATCTTCCGTAAAATGGAAATGCTGATCCGCACACACCAGCCGGTATCTGTCGCTATCGAAGCGCCGTTTTTCGGAAAGAATGTACAAAGCATGCTGAAGCTGGGACGCGCGCAGGGAGTGGCCATCGCTGCAGCCATGATGCACGGATTGCAGGCAGTGGAATATGCGCCCCGCAAGATCAAGCAATCGATCAGCGGACGCGGCAATGCCACAAAAGAACAGGTGTGGCAGATGCTGCAGCACACCCTGAAGTTTGAAGAGGACGTACGGTTCATGGACGCCACCGACGCCGTGGCGGTAGCATTATGCCACCATTATCAGGAGTGTTTGCCGCAAGCGCCGGCCAACGGTGTCACCATAAAAAAAATTACAGGGAAAAAATCATCCTGGGCCGATTTTGCGGCCAATAATCCCGGGCGCATCCGGTAGAGACGGGGCATGCCCCGTCTCTGTATTATCGCGGTGGGAGGAGACAAGGCATGCCTTGTCTCTACGGAGGTTACCGTTTGAAATATACCTCGGTGATTTTATTATTTTCCACCACGTATATAGCAATCACCTCTATCGGGTCGCGGCCGGGGAATGTTGCTTTTTCATGGTCAATCACCATGTTGCCCACCACGATCCTTTTTATAATCTCCGCATGTGGCGCGGTTTCCGGGTTATTCAGAAAGGTATAACGCTTGCGCATTTCTTCCTTACCCTTAAACATCAGCTCATCCGGGAAATTATACACGGCAACATCTTCTGAATAGGCTTCGAGAAAAGCATCCAGATCATGTGCATTGTAGGCATTCAACTGACGCTGCGCCAGCATGGGCGGGGTTTCGCGCACAAGCGTATCCGGACGGATAACAACGCCATCGCTGACCACCAGACTGATACGGTGTAAATGCGCCAGGTCTTCGACCGGGTTGGCATCCAGGATGAGCAGATCAGCGGACTGCCCCGGTGCAATACTGCCGAACTCATGCGCACGATCGAACGCTTTAGCGCCATTGACGGTAGAGGCCGTCAGTATCTGCCAGTTGGTAAGTCCGGCGTCCTGCATCGCGTTCAATTCTTTATAGTAAGAAGATGCATGCAGTGTGCCTATATTCCCCGCATCCGTACCTGTAGCAATAAGCACACCGGCATCAACCAGCTTTCTCAGGTTAATACGGCTGATCGAATCGCCCCGGTG
The DNA here is from genome assembly GCA_040392625.1 of Taibaiella soli. Taxonomy (GTDB): domain Bacteria; phylum Bacteroidota; class Bacteroidia; order Chitinophagales; family Chitinophagaceae; genus JBEBVQ01. The sequence continues at coordinate 2,544 of JBEBVQ010000018.1, forward strand.
GAACATAGGTTCGCGTGCTGCTGCCATACGTTTATAATTACCGGATACAGAGGTGTCTGCCAGCGAAGCCAGGTCAGAAAGTGAGCCTAACTGCTCCGGGTTGGCAATGGCCAGGTCGGCCGCATCCGGCTCACGTGTTTGTTTCTGGGTAGATGTATATCCCTCGCGGACGGTCAGCGTAGGGCAAAGCACCACCTTTTTCTCTTTGAGCAAACGGATAAAGTCATCATCTATCACCTCATCATCCACGCTGTGTACGAGATGATCGGCGCCGGCTTCCACAGCAAGACGTGCAGCAATGAGCTGCGGCGCATGTACGGCCACTTGATACCCGTTTTTCTTTGCTTCATGTATGGCGGCCTGTACCAGCGGCAGGTTTCTCTTCGCATCCTGCTCCTTATCGTGACTGCGGACGATATACCAGATCTTTATAAAATCGGGATGATACGGATATTGCTTGCGGGTCATCTGCACTGCTTCTTCAGGTGTGCTTACACTAAAAAAGGGAGCGTCTTTTTCGGATAGCGCTTCAAAAGAACGGGGCATATAATCTGTCGAGATCAGTGGGCCGGCCATCAGGATGCGGGGTGCGTAATCTTTGGTATTAAATGTATCCCGCTGCTGCAGCAGACCGAAGGTGGCGCCGTCGTCAATTACCGTTGTGATGCCACAGGAGAGATAGCGCCGCAACTGGTCTTCCAGGTTGTGCTTATACCAGTCCAGCTCTTTTTCGTAGGGATGGATCTTCCGCAGATCTATCGCATCCGGACGCGTGTATAAGCCCCCTGTCTGGAAAAAATGCACATGAGCATCCACAAGACCGGGCATTACCCATTTACCCGCTGCATCTATTATCCGTGCATCCTTACCCGGCTTTATTTTTCCGGCAGGGAGCACCCGCTCAATTTTATTGTCCCTGATCTCAATCGTATGATTCCGCAGTATCTTCTGCCTGTTTACATCCAGTACATCTGCATTAGTGATATACACCTGTGCCCGGGTTGTCAACCCGCTCATCAGGAGTATGACGGTAAAAAGCTTTATATGCATGACTATGTTTTTCCCTGCATAGATAACTATCTATTCACAGAAAAACAAGCTGATATAACTATTTTATGAAACGGATGCGATGCGAACTGCATCAGATATCCATGGCCCGCAGCCGTGCATTTACGAAGCGGACGTCTTCTTCATTCTTCACGATCACAGAATCATTTCTGCCAAAGACAAACATGAGGTGTACCATATCGCCATGTGCTTTGTTTTGAAATTTTTTGGTCTTATAGGTATAGTAATCTATCGTTTCGTCATAATTCAATATGTCTATTGCTACAGCATGCCGCCGTTGCCGCTCGTGCAACAAATCATCCAAAGTAGCGCCACTACACAAAACGAGGATCACAAAATTTTCCATATTCTCTCCTTTAATATGAAAATACAATATAGATGCTGTCTAAATATACGAGAGATGTACAATACGGACAAATGTATAATTATTATTTATACAATGCATTCTATTTATTATTCATAAATAAGGGCATGCAAGATCCTTATTGTAATCTCCTGTTACTCTCCAATAAATAAGCGTAATACTATAAAAACGACATGTTAAGCTTGCTGTTCACGGCATTACCTGACATATATCGATAACCGTATGCTGTATAACCTGTCTTTTCCTGGTAATTATCTCTCACTTTAATGCACCAGGTTAATATCAAAATTTACGAGTTCTACGAACTCGCCGATCCGTTGCTCAATCTCTTCACCGGTTACCTCCTGTAATCTTTGCGGACCGAATTTTTCCACGCAGAAAGATGCCATAGCAGAACCCATGATGATGCCGGTCTTCATGTTTTCAAAAGAAACATCCTTGGTCCGGGCAATATGCCCCATAAATCCTCCGGCAAAAGTATCTCCTGCTCCGGTCGGGTCGAAAACTTCTTCAAGCGGCAATGCCGGAGCGAAAAATACTCTGGATCCGTGAAATAACAAAGCCCCGTGCTCACCTTTTTTAATTATCAGGTACTCCGGTCCCATTTCACGTATCTTCATCGCTGCCCTTACTAAAGAATATTCTCCGCTAAGCTGACGTGCCTCGCTGTCATTGATCATCAGCACATCCACTTTCTTCAATACCTCTTTCAATTCGTCCAATGCCGATTCCATCCAGAAGTTCATCGTGTCCATCGCCACCAGGCGCGGGCGGTTCCGCAACTGGCGTATCACGCTCATTTGTACAGCGGGTGACAGGTTCCCCAGCATCAGGAACTCGCAATCCTGGTAACTTTCCGGCAATTTCGGATCGAATTGAGCCAGCACATTCAGATCGGTGACCAATGTGTCACGGGTGTTCATATCCATGTGGTAGCGCCCGCTCCAGAAAAAACTTTTACCGTCTTTCACGACTTCCACACCATCAAAATCGACACCACGCTGTGCCAAGCGATCAATTTCCTCCTGGGGGAAATCCCCTCCTATAATGGATACCTGCCTGATCGGCTGATAAAAATTAGACGCCGCCCAGGCCACATAAGTTGCAGATCCGCCGATGATCCGGTCGGTCTTTCCAAAGGGGGTTTCCAAAGCATCAAAGGCCATAGTGCCGATCACCAGTAATGACATATTTCCGAAAAATTTGCAGCAAAGGTAATCTGTTGATTCGTAAAATGATTCATTTCTCCGGAAATCAATTCAATGTGACAAATATGTTAAATGTGACGAATGTGTTTATCACATTTCCCACATTCAGCACATTTATCACATTTTCAAACCGGCATATTCCCAAATTTTTTCGTCAACTTAGTACCATTAACCCGTTAACTGCACTCCATGAAAGCCATGCTGCTGGCTGCCGGATTCGGCACACGCCTGAAACCATTTACCGACAAACACCCCAAAGCGCTGGCTACAGTAAACGGCCGGACGCTGCTGGAGCACAATATCCGTTACCTCCAACGCCACGGTATCTTTGATGTGATCGTCAACGTACACCATTTCGCAGACCAGATAGAAGCAATCATTAATGAGCAGCAGGGATTCGGCAGCAGGGTCACAGTTTCCGACGAGCGGGAGGAAGTACTGGAAACCGGCGGAGGCGTTAAAAAAGCAGCCTGGTACTTTCAAAATGAACCGGCCTTCGTAGTCATGAATACAGACGTGCTCACCGACCTTGATCTCACCGCGCTGATCGCATACCATAACCAACACAAGGCCATCGCCACCCTTGCGGTAATGAACCGCCCTTCATCACGGCATTTGCTTTTTGATCAGCAAATGACACTCTGCGGCTGGCAAAACAACGAAACAGGCGAACAACGAATAAGCCGGGCGGCAGAACATCCCGCTTCTTTTGCTTTTAGCGGCATCCAGATATTAACCCCTGCCATATGGAGCATGCCTTTTCAAGGGAAATTTTCCCTGGTTGATGTTTACCTTCATTTTGCAGCCACCGGTATCCTGAAAGGCTACGATCATACGGGTGATCTCTTCATCGATGCGGGGAAACCGGAAAGCCTGGAGCAGGCAGCAAAACTATTTAATTAGCTAATGTGCTGATCAGCTAATGCCTGTCGCGGGTAAATTATTAGCTAATTGACTGCAGTTGCTCCTTTACAAACCCACCGAGTTCACGGATATATTCCTCACTGAAATCAAATTGGATACCAGCCGTTGCATATAGATCTGTCAGCGTTTTGGTATAGCCGAGGCGCAGCGCATTCATATAGCGATCCAGCGCCTGCTCTTTATTTTCCCGGTATTGTCGCCACATGGCAATGGCGCCTAATTGTGCAATGCCGTATTCAATATAATAGAACGGCACTTCAAACAGATGCAGCTGCTTCTGCCAGAGATAGTACCGGTACGCTTCCTGGTCACTCCAGTCCACCGAATCCGGCGCGAATTCATTCAGTATCTCTGTCCAGGCTGTTTTCCGCTGATCGCGGGTATGCCCCGGATTGGTGTACAACCAATGCTGAAACTTATCTATCGTTGCAATCCAGGGCAGCACGCTAATGACCCTTTCGATCTCGTCAAGCTGAGCTCGCCGCAGCTCATCAGGGTCATCGAAGAATACATCCCAATGCTCCATCGTAAACAACTCCATGCTCATACTGGCCAGCTCTGCGATCTCCATCGGATAGTCCTTAAATGAATGAAGCGGCAGCGGATGCGACACGAATGAATGCACGGCGTGGCCGCCTTCATGCATCATGGTGATCAGGTCGCCCATCGTGCCTGCGGCGTTCATAAAGATAAAAGGCACACCGCTTTCCGCGAGCGGACAGTTATACCCGCCGGGCGCCTTGCCCTTACGGCTGTCGAGATCGAGCCGCCCCATTTCCTGCATCGTTTTCAGGCAATAAGCAAAATACGGATGGAGTTTATTAAATACGGTTATCGCCTTTTCCGTCAGTTCTTCACCGGTATGAAACGGCTGCAGCGGCTTTGTATCTTCCGGTTCTGCATCTGTATCCCAGGGTTTCATTACATCCAAACCCAGACGCTTTCGCCTGTTTTCCACCAGCATTTTGTGGAGTGGAAGAATATGCTTCCGTACTGCTTCGTGAAACGCAAAACAGTCTTCAGGTGTATAATCAAAACGGCCCAGCTCACGGAATTTATAACCGCGGTAATTATCAAAACCGGCATTCCGTGCCACCTGGTGGCGTAAGTACAGCAGCTTGTCAAACAGGTCGTCCAGCTTGTCCGCATCTGCCATCCTGCGGGCAGCTATTTTTTCAAACACACGTTGGCGTAATGCGCGCACGGGGCTTTGCAGCAAACGTGCAGCCTGCTGGAGCGTGTATTCAGTCCCGTCTATCTCCACCGACATCGCACCGGCGATCACACCATATTGTTGGGCCAGTACGCCAAGCTTCGCCTGCAGCGGCACATTTTCTTCCCGATAAAGTGCAATGGCATTTTCCACACTGCGCAGATAAGGGAAGTAAACAGTCTGATCCAGCTCCTTTGTAAACGGACAGGCGATCAGCTTTTTATTCAACTCAAAGGCATAAGGCTTGATCTTCGGATCTATTTCGAGTATAAAATACTGAAAAGCCTGTTCGAGTGCAGGATCGGTTGTGTCACGGGTCATATGGATCTGCCGCCATGATGCATCTTCGTTAATCACCGATTCCAGCTCACTGAGATCCTTCAGCCATTGGTGCAAATCTTCGGGCCGGTCGAGCGGGCGGTTGATCAAATCTTCAAAATAAAGCTGAAGCGTTTCCCAGCTGGTAATCGTGAAATCTTCAGGAAGAAATGTTCGTGGTGTCGGCGTTATGGGTATTATCGTATTGTTCATAATCAATATTCGCTTGTGCGTGTGCAATAATACTGAGATTTAACAGGGCGAAACGGAAAGTAATCATTAAAAAGTTGTCAAATTTTATTTTCCCAATATTTTTAATTGTGTAAATACAATATTTTTAATTAAATGATTATCAATAAACAAAATGGTATTTCAGAATTATTTTCCATAGTTTTGATCTATGCTGGTGAAAGTATTTGGAAGCGCCGTATATGGGGTAGATGCCCTCACCATTACGATGGAAGTGGATGCACAACCGGGGTCTCAGACGGGATATTTTATTGTGGGTTTGCCGGACAATGCCGTGCGTGAGAGTATGGATCGTATCATCTCCGCCATAAAGAACAACGGCTATAGCCGTCCCCGCCAGAAAGTGCTGGTGAATATGGCGCCTGCGGACATCCGGAAGGCCGGATCCGCATATGATCTGCCCATTGCACTCGGCATGCTGGCGGTAACCGGCCAGATGCAGCATACAAAGCTGGATCAGTATATCATCATGGGAGAGCTCTCGCTGGATGGTTCGCTCAAGCCCGTAAAAGGCGCATTGCCGATGGCGATACAGGCCCGCAGCGAAAAATTCCGGGGTATCCTGCTGCCACAGCAGAATGCACGTGAAGGAGCGCTGGTCAACAACCTGGAAGTCTATGGCATTTCACATATCAACGAAGCAATTGCATTTTTCAACGGCAGCGAAAACATACAGCCGCTGACGATCAATACCCGTGCCTTATTTTTTGAAGCCCAGGAACAAGCCGAACTCGACTTCAGCGATGTGAAAGGACAGGAACATGTGAAGCGCGCGCTGGAGATCGCTGCCGCAGGCGGTCATAATGCCATCCTGATCGGCCCGCCGGGAGCCGGTAAAACCATGCTGGCCAAACGGCTCCCCACCATCCTGCCGCCGCTCAGCCTGCACGAAGCCCTTGAAACAACCAAGATCTATTCCGTTGCCGGCAAGCTGCCGGCTCATGCTTCGCTGATGGCGCAGCGCCCGTTCCGCTCCCCACATCATACGATCAGTGACGTGGCCCTTGTCGGCGGCGGCGTTAACCCCCAGCCGGGTGAAATATCACTGGCTCACAACGGCATATTATTCCTTGATGAGCTGCCGGAATTTAAGCGCAGTGTACTCGAAGTAATGCGCCAGCCGATCGAAGAACGAAAGGTGTCCATTTCCCGCGCCCGCATCAGCCTCGACTTCCCCGCCGGGTTTATGCTCATTGCATCCATGAACCCTTGTCCCTGCGGTTATTTCAATCATCCGGAAAAAGAATGCACCTGCAATCCGCAAATGGTGCACCGCTATCTGAATAAAGTCTCCGGTCCCCTCCTCGATCGTATCGACCTGCATGTAGAAGTGACGCCGGTATCATTTCATGAGTTGTCTTCATCTGCCGCAACAGAACCAAGCGCCGGGGTACGGGAACGGGTGATCCGCGCGCGGGAGATACAGGCGGCCCGCTTCGCGGGCCACTCCGGCATCTATAACAACGCGCAAATGAGCAGTCGGCTGCTGAAGCAAATCTGCCTGATCGACCCCGCCGGCCAGCATCTGCTGAAAGCCGCTATGGACAAGCTGAACCTCTCCGCGCGGGCATATGACCGTATCCTGAAAGTAGCGCGTACCATCGCCGATCTCTCCGGCAGCGAAAGCATCCGCCCCGAATACCTGGCAGAGGCTATCCAATACCGCAGCCTGGACCGGGAGGGGTGGGCGGGGTAAAACCCATCAATTAATGACCCAATTGGCAAATTAGCTGATTAGCTAATACCAGCCGCGAGAATCATTAGCACATCAGCTAATTAGCTCATCGCCTCATTAATACGATGGTTTTATCCTAATTTTGTCAGGGTTTAAATTTATGGCATGCAGTTATCCGGGTTGTACAGGCGGGCATTGGATTTTGATTTTCTGAGTGTGGAAGAAGGGGTATTCCTGTTTGAGCAGGCGCCGCTTGCCGACCTGATGTACGTGGCCAACGAACTGCGCAAGGTGCAGGTACCGCACGGCAAGGTCACATGGATCATTGACCGTAATATGAACACCACCAATGTCTGTGTGGCCAACTGCAAGTTCTGTAATTTTTACCGCATCCCCGGACATCCGGAAGCCTACATCACTGATATCGAGACCTATAAGGAAAAGATAGAAGAAACCTTCCGCTACGGCGGAGAGCAACTGCTGCTGCAGGGCGGCCACCATCCGGATCTTGGTCTGGACTATTACACCAGCCTATTCCGCCAGTTGAAAGAATTATATCCTGCGCTCAAATTACACGCCCTCGGCCCGCCCGAAGTGGCCCATATCTGTAAGGTATCAGGCGTGAGCCATCGCGAAGCATTGCAGGCATTGAAAGACTCGGGCATGGACAGCATGCCCGGACCCGGTGCGGAAATACTGAATGACCGCGTCAGGCGGCTCATCTCCAAAGGGAAATGCAGCGCACAGGAATGGCTCGACATCATGCAGGAAGCGCATAAAGTCGGGCTGACCACCAGCGCCACCATGATGTTCGGCCATGTGGAAACCATAGAAGAACGCTTCGATCACCTGGTAAAGCTGCGGGAAGTACAGGCAAAAAAGCCGGAAAACGCCAAAGGGTTCCTCGCTTTCATACCCTGGACCTTCCAGGATGTGGATACCCTGCTCCGGCGCATCCGCGGTACGCAGAACATGACCACGCCGGAAGAATACATCCGGATGATCGCCCTCAGCCGTATCATGCTGCCCAATGTCAAAAACATACAGGCATCCTGGCTTACCGTGGGTAAAGAAATTGCCCAGATCTGCCTGCATGCGGGCGCCAACGACTTCGGTTCTATCATGATCGAGGAGAATGTGGTGAGCGCGGCAGGAGCACCGCATCGCTTTACCGCAGAGGGTATCCAGCAGGCGATCCGTGAGGCAGGCTTTGAACCGCAATTGCGCAACCAGCAATACGAATTCAGGGAAATGCCCGCAGCAATCGAACAGCAGGTAATCACCTACTGAGCATCCCTGCCGGCAAAGGCCGGCAGATACTTAACCTTTAATCAATCAGTACTTTGACATTCGACGATTTCGACCTTGATTATGATGTGCTGGACGGCATTGATGCCATCGGCTACAAGACCCCCACTCCGATACAGGAACAAGCAATCCCGGTCATTCTTGCCGGCCACGACCTGATCGCCTGCGCACAAACAGGCACCGGAAAAACAGCAGCTTTCGTACTCCCGCTCCTCGACAAAATATTGCAGACGGAACGGAAAGGGATCAATACACTTATTATCGTTCCCTCACGGGAACTGGCCATCCAGATCGACCAGCAGATCGAAGCAATGAGCTACTTCATCGATGTAAGCTCTATGGCCGTATATGGCGGCGGCAGCGGCGGCAACTGGAACCAGCAGAAACAGGCGCTGGTAAAAGGCGCTGATATTATCATCGCCACGCCCGGACGCCTGATTGCGCAAATACAAATGGGCGGTATTGATTTCTCCCATATCCGGCACCTGGTGCTGGACGAAGCAGACCGCATGCTCGACATGGGGTTTTACGAAGACATCATACGCATCATCAGCGAATTACCCAAAGAACGGCAGACCTTATGCTTCAGCGCTACCATGCCGCCGAAGATCCGCTCGCTGACGGCACAGCTTATGGTAAATCCCAGGCAGATCAACATCGCCGTTTCACAGCCTGCAGCGGGTATCCGGCAAGTTGCCTATATGGCGCATGATGAACAAAAGCACAAATTGCTGCTGCATATCCTGAAAGAAGGAAATTATACCTCTGCGATCATATTTGCATCCACCAAAGACAAGGTGAAAAAACTGGAACCCGAATTACGTCGGGCGGGCATTACATCCAAAGCTTTCCATTCCGATCTGGAGCAGGAAGAACGTGAAGTGATCATGCAGGCTTTTAAAAGCCGCCGGATACCGATACTCGTGGGCACAGATGTGCTGTCTCGCGGTGTGGATGTAGAGAATATTGAAATGGTACTGAACTACGACGTGCCGCCGGACCCGGAAGATTATGTACACCGCATCGGGCGGACAGCCCGCGCGGAGCGCACCGGGACAGCCATCACATTCATCAATCAAAAAGATCAAAACCGTTTCAGCCGCATCGAAAAGCTGATTGCACGGGAAATCGAAAAGCTGCCGTTACCCGAAGGCATGGGCCCGGCACCGGAGTATAGCCCAAGACAAAACAATCGCAGAAACGCTACCCATAAGCACCGGCCTAAAAAGAAATATGGCGGGAAGCGTCGCTCATCATAGATATCTGAAAAATGTTCGCCTGTGGCATGACCGGGCAAAGCTCAGGTCGTCTTACGATAATTAAGTATCGCCCATCCGTTCAACGTTATGGCAAACAACATCACGATCCCCAGGTGCGGCAGGATATCTGCCCAGCCGCTTCCTTTCAGGATCACCATACGCATCACCGATATCAGGTAGCTTACCGGGTTTAGCCGGGAAATAAAATATGCCCAGCCCGGCATACTGTCGGTGGAAGTAAATAATCCACCCATCAGGATAAACACCATCATAAAGAAAAACATGATGAACATAGCCTGCTGCTGTGTTTCCGCATAAGTGGAGACCAGCAGCCCGAACCCAAGCACCGCCAGAAGATAAGCCCATATAAAGCCATACAATACCAGCAGGCTGCCGGCAGGAAGTATGCCATATACCAGCCAGGACACCAGCAGTCCCAGTGTAAAAACAATATTCCCCAATACCCAGAAGGGGATCAACTTTCCCAGGATAAAATGATATTTCCGGATAGGCGTCACATTGATCTGCTCGATCGTGCCTGCTTCCTTTTCCCTGACAATATTCAATGCGGAAAGAAAACCGCCTACCATAGTTACAAGTATAGCAAGGATACCCGGAACCATAAATGATTTATAATCAAGCAAAGGATTGAAACGGTTGATAACCGTCGTTTCGATAACCGGTACCGGCGGTATTTCCCGGTCAGGTTGTATCCACTCAAGGCGGATCGCTTCATTGTAACTGCGTATGATATTACCAAGATATGCCGCCCCAAGTCCGGCTTTAGTCCCGTTGATGGCATTCACGGCGATAAAAAGCTGCTGTTGCTGCTCCCGTACCAGATTGCGTTCAAAACCCGCCGGGATCTCAAGCACCAGATCAGCAGCATCGGTTTCCACCATACGGAAAGCATCCGGGAAAGAAGCATAATATCCCTGCAGCCGGAAATAACCCGAAGCCGTGATCGCTGTGATCAATCGCTGTGCATAGGGAGAATGATCATGATCTACCACGGAAAGGTTGATGTTTTTGACCTCGTAGTCCGCAGCCAGCGGCAAAATAACAAGCTGCATCACAGGCATTACCAGGATCAGCAGCAGTATAGACCGGTTGCGGAATATCTGGCGGAATTCTTTTTCGAGCAAAAACCAAATCACATTCATGCCAGACGGGTTTTAAAGTTTTTAACGCTCACAATAAACAGGCATATCGTCATACCGGCCAGTATCAGGGTTTCCTTCCAGATAGCTGTAATACCCAGCCCCTTAATCATAATTGCCTTTACAATGCGGTAATACCATTTGGCAGGTACAATATTGGATAATACCTGCAAGGGCGCCGGCATATTTTCTACCGGGAACATAAATCCGCTGAATAGCACGGTAGGCAGCAGCATACCCATCAGGGAGATCAGCATCGCGACTTGCTGGGAATTAGTCTTTATGGAAATAAAAATCCCCACAGACAAGCAGGTGGTTATGAACAACGCACTTTCTGCAAACAGCAGCAGCACGCTGCCGTTAACGGGAAGGCCCAGCACAAAGACGCTCAGCAGCAGTATGGAGCCGACATTGATCAATGACAGAAACAGGTAGGGAGTAACTTTTGCCATAATAACCCACATGGGCCTGAATGGCGAAACAAGCAGGATCTCCATTGTGCCGGTCTCCTTCTCGCGCACAATAGTGATTGCGGTCATCATGACACATACCAGCATCAGCACCAGTGCCATCACACCCGGCACAAAATTATGTGCGCCTTTCAGCTGCGGGTTATACAGCATCCTTGTTTCCGGAACGATACGGTAGGGAATGGTAATCCCGGTGTTCACCTGCTGCTGATAATCCTGTATCACAGACGAAATATAATTGGTCAGGGTAGTAGCCTGGTTGGGATCCGAAGCATCGGCGATGAGCTGTATCCGTGCTTTGTTCTGATGCAGCAACTCTCTCCCGAAGCCTGCCGGAAAGACAACCGCCATCCGGATGCGCCCGGTCCGGAAAGCAGCTTCAATTTCTTCCCGGGTCATGGCCGCTACTTCAATTTCAAAATAGCGGCTGGCGGCGATCTGTTCCGTAATGCGGCGGGAGGCTTCATCACGGGCATGATCTACAACAATGATCTTACTGTTCTTCACTTCGTTGGTGAGTGCAAAACCAAAGATCAATATCTGCATCAGCGGCATGCCAAAAAGGATGAACAGCGTTTTCCTGTCCCGTAATACATGATAGCATTCCTTCTTTACAAATGCGATGAACTGTTTCATAATAACGGTTTATTCCCCCCGTTCCGCCTTCCTGGCCAGTTGATAGAATACATCGTCCATAGAATCGGAGCGGAATCGGGCTTTGAGTGCGTGCGGCGCACCCAAAGCTTCTATTTTCCCATCTACCATCACCGATACACGGTCACAGTATTCGGCTTCGTCCATATAATGCGTCGTGATAAAAATCGTTGTCCCTCTGCCGGCAGCCTCGTAGATCAGATCCCAGAACTGGCGGCGGGTAACCGGATCCACCCCACCGGTAGGTTCATCAAGAAAGACGATCCGTGGCTCATGCAGCATAGCTACCGAAAAAGCCAGCTTCTGCTTCCAGCCCAGCGGCAGCGACGATACCCGCATACCGGCTTCTTCCCTGAGTCCCAGCCGCCGGATCAGCGCCTCACTCCGCAACCGGATATCCCGACGGGTCAGTCCATAAATACCACCGTAGAACCGGATATTCTCCTGTATGGTGAGGTCTTCGTAGAGCGAAAATTTCTGGCTCATGTAGCCGATGTGCTTTTTTATCTGTTCGGTCTGCCTGTAAATATCAAACCCCGCAACGGTTGCTTTTCCTGAAGAAGGAACGGAAAGTCCGCATAACATACGCATAGCTGTTGTTTTGCCCGCCCCGTTGGCTCCGAGGAAGCCGAATATCTCACCCCGGTACACTTCAAAGCTGATTGCATCGGCAGCGATAAAATCACCGAATTTTTTGGTGAGCTTTTCCGTCTGAATGACCGTCTCCTGCATTTTATTTTTTCATGAGTTGAATAAAACAATCTTCGATCGTAGCAGTGACCGGCTTTATCTCTGCAT
>JBEBVQ010000019.1:0-15194 GCA_040392625.1 Taibaiella soli
GGCGCCTATGGCGTGGAGGCCTGTGAAACGATTGAAAGTGTTACCGGCTGGCATTGGGAGGAGCAATGCTTTATTACACTATCTAACGAGCAATGCCGCTTTGGTTACCGCGACAGTATTTTTAAACAGGAATTGAAAGACAAAATCTTTATTACTTCCGTCATATTCCGACTAACTAAACACCCCGATTTCCGAACAACCTACGGCGCCATTGCACAGGAGCTGGAGCGGATGAAAATCACGGAGCTCTCTGCCCGCGCAGTGGCCAATGCCGTGATGTCGATCCGCCGCAGTAAACTGCCTGACCCTGCAGTGACAGGCAATGCAGGGAGTTTTTTCAAGAATCCTGTTATAAGTATCGGGTTATTCCGGACGCTGCAGGAGCAGTATCCGGACATGCCTTCATACCCTGTTTCCGATGCGATGATAAAAATACCGGCCGGCTGGCTGATCGAATCCTGCGGCTGGAAGGGCTACCGGCGCGGGGATATGGGTGTCCATGAAAAGCAGGCGCTCGTACTGGTCAATCACGGAGGAGCGGATGGCAATGAGATCCGGCAGCTTTCGGAAGAGATTATCGGGTCTGTCCGGGAACGGTTCGGGATAACTTTAGAAAGAGAAGTACAGATATGGTGAATAGAAAAGGCGGATGGGATTAAAACCCCATCCGCCTTTTCGTTCTTATCAGAATATTCAATTTGCTTTCCGGATCTTATATACCTGGTGCGTTGCGCCGGTAGTGATGCGGATAATATAGATGCCTTCATGCCATGTAGCGGCAGGAATGGTATGCTGTGTTGCAGGTTGCGCAGGGATAACATGATACAACACTTTGCCGGTAATATCAGCTACGATGATACCGTCAATATTTTCCCCGCTTATGGTTAACCGGTCGTAAACCGGATTGGGATACATCCGGAATCCCGACTCACCTTCGTGCGTAGCTATACCTGCCGGCCATACAGGCACACAGTCTGAGGTATCGCTGCAGCCGTTTTGAGTAATGATCACTGCAAAGACCCCCGGAAGGTTAGGCGTAAAATTCTGGTTAATGGCCCCGGTAATGACGCTGTTGTCCGCACAGTTGATCCATTGGTAAGTTGCATTCGTTTCGGTTGCAGTAAGTGTTTGTCCGTCACGGGTCACAGAAACATCATCCGGCGCTACAGACAGGTTAAGGGTGATGATACTGTCGCACCCGTTGGCTGCTGCACCGGCAATGCTTTCTGTATATATACCTGCTGCCGACAGGGATTGTGTACCCAACTGATATGTATCGCCTACACAGATAGTAGCATCAATGGTGTTGGCGCCGGGTTCGAGTACCGTAATGGTTACCTGGTCTGTATTGCTGCAATTATTTGCGTCCGTACCGGTTACGGTATAAGTAGTGGTGGTGTTGGCGGTGAAGGGCTGATTGTTGGATACGCCATTGTCCCAGGTATAAGTGGCTGCGCCAGTAGCCTCGACGGTTACCTGCCCGCCTTTACAAACGGTATCGTCAGAGGCCGTGGCTACTACTACCGGAAGCGGGTGTACCGTTACCGTCACCTGTGCGGTATTGCTGCATCCGCCGGAGGTTGCGGTAGCCGTATAGGTGGTCGTTGCAGCAGGAGTAAACGGCGTACCGTTCGTCACACTGTTATCCCACGAGATTGTGCCGCTGCCGGCAGTTGCGGTCAGGGTTACCTGTTCGCCTGCACAAATAGCGGAAGCAGAAGCGTTTGCAGTCACCGAAGGAACAGTTCCGCTGATAACGGAAATATTGCTGCCGTTGTCCGGGCCGGTTTGCGCAGGATTACTGCTGACTACACGTATCCGGTATCCGGTACCGGCAGTAGTACCTGTAGGAATAGCTGCGGTTATGATGCCGCTTGCCGTACCCGTAAGCGTCCCGATATTGGTCGGGCTGGTAAAGTTGCCGGCGGCATCGCTCAGTTGTGCGGTAAATGTATTACCCGTATTAAAGCTGCCGATACCGGTAGAAAACTGAACTGCTACATTGGTGCCGATGCAATAACCGGTAGCCGGACTGAGTGATACGATGCTTAACGCGGGTGTATAGCCTTCCAGACGAATGATACCATTATACGACTGTCCGTTATAACCGGTGAATATACCGCCGATCAGCAGCTTGCCATCCGGCTGCGGGATCAGTTGCCACAACTGGCCGTTACTGTTGGCTCCGTTTACAAAACCGGTGCCGGTTTTCAAGGAAGTATCCACGGCGCCATCGCTATTGATACGGATCAGGCATTTGGAATTAGTACCATTGTAGCTTAGGAAGTTCCCACCTACAATGATCTTCCCATCCGGCTGTAGGGCCAGGGAGAAAGGATTTTCAGATCCGAAGCCCGTCCCGGTATTGAAAGAAGCATCGATCGTGCCGTTTGCATTGATCCTTGCGATCTTTGCGCTGGCTGTTCCGTTATAGGTTGTAAAGCTGCCGTTAGCCACGATCTTCCCGTCCGGCTGGAGTATAATCGCACGAACAGATTGATCAAAGCCGCTGCCCGGATTAAAAGTGCCGTCCAGTGTGCCGTTTGCGTTGAGCCTGGCAATCCTGGCACGGGCAGTGCCGTTTACCTCTGTGAAATTTCCGGCGATAATAATTTTCCCATCGGGTTGTATGACGATCTGGCTTACGCCATTATTGACTGAAGCTGAGAAAGTGCCATCCAGTGTGCCGCCTGTATTTAACCGGACCAGGTTCTCAACACCGGTACCGTTATAGTCTATGAAGTTACCGCCTGCCAGCACTTTCCCATCTGATTGCAGGGCAAGAGCGCTTACACTCCCGGCTCCTTTTTTACCGCCAAAGCCGCTGCCGCTGCTGAAAGAAGCATCGTGGCTGCCATTTGCATTGATCCGCACAATGGCATTGTTGGTAACGCCGTTATAGCTTGTGAAATTCCCGCCCGCAATCAGTTTTCCATCAGTCTGGCGGACTATTGCAGATACCATTTCGTCAAATCCTGTTCCCGGACTGAATGATCCATCATTACTACCATCGGCATTCAGCCGGATAATATTTTTCCTGGCCGTACCATTGTAGCCGGTAAAGCTCCCGGCACTCACGATTTTTCCATCGGGCTGTAGCGTCATTGCAGCTATATAGGCTACGTTGCCGTTATCCGTGAATCCGGTACCCGTGACAAATCCGGGGTCAGGCGTTCCGGGCTGCGCCTGCAATGCAGCAGCACAGAGAAACGTACAGACGCCGGTAAGAACGGACTTTGTTATTGTGTACTTGTTTTTCATTTTATTTAAATTAAACAGTGAATAGATAAATGCCTGCATTATCGGATTAAAGTCAGGTCACCCTTTTTATAATACTTGTATTTACGATTGCCATGCTCAAACTGCACCTCATAGAAATAGCTGCCGGCCTCGGCCGGATTCCCCTGATGAGTTCCGTCCCATCCTTCAGTGTACAGGCTGCTGCTGAAAACCCGGTTGCCCCAGCGGTTGTAAATGTTCATCCGGTAATGATCTACCGGGCAATCCGGTTCTATAAACATCCGGAAAACATCATTTCTCCCGTCTCCGTTGGGTGTAAAAGCCGACGGGATATTGACCGCACATGCACATTGCTCCGTCTGTACCTGCATCGTGTCCTGTTCCATACACAGAAAATCGCTGACCCTTACCCAGTATGTGCCGCTGTCCTGCACAATTATTGACGATTCGCTGCTGCCGGTGCTCCACCGTACCTGTGCACCGTCAGGTACATGGGCCTGAAGCAGGATATCCTCCGGAGCATTGTGACAGACCGTTCTATCCGGACCCAGGTCCTGTGCAAAATCCCTGATCTGTATGGATATCTCGTCTGAAGCCCGGCAATATTCATTATACAGTGTGATACCGTAGCGTCCTGATGAAGTGACGGGAATAACGGTGTCGGTACGGCCATCGTCCCAAACCCAGGAAATACCGGGGAGTACCGGAGCGTGGATCTCGGTACCCGACCCGTCGCAGATAGCAGTATCCCGCCCCAGCGAGAACGGAGGTATGGCATGATGCCGGACAATGAACGTATCCACCACCCATCCGCAATCCTCGTACGATCGTACCCAGTAAGTACCCGGCTCGGTTATGTTGATGGTACGGACGGAATCGCCGGTACTCCATACATGCTGCGGAAATCTTTCGCTGCCACTATAGGAGAGGTTTATTTCCTGGTTACAGATGAAGGTATCGTGCACCGATGTGATGTCTGTCATATCATATACGCACACATCATCAATGTAGTAGTACGCAGAATTGTCATTACCGCCGCCTCTTTCATACTGCTGATTTTGAGCGTACTGAAAGTTGCCAATGACAATATACGCCTCGCCCCCGGCGGCTGTGAACGTACCCGATATGGGAGTCCAGCTCCCGGTATCTCTGAGAAAATTCCCGGGCGTATTGTCCACATGCACCGGCAACCCGGCTAATGTAGTGCCTCCTCCTCCAAAGATTTGGAATGTACTGAAATGAGCGCCGAAATGGTCAATGATATACTCCTGGTAGCGATTGCTCCGTGCAACCCAGAAGCGGACAAAGTATTCATGGCCTGCAATGAGCGGGGTGGTGAGCTGTGCCTGGATGTATTCGCGATATTCCCTGTAAGGTTTTGGGGGAGCCTGGTAAAGAAAAATATGCCCGCCCACATACCCGTCTCCGGTTCTTGCTTCCTGATACCCGGGAAAGTTCACCGGTACACCATTCTGCGTTCCGCGATTGGTAGGATTCGCGCATTTGTGAAAATAATCAGTACTACCCCCATTAGCTGTGTACCAATCCCTTACAGAGATATTTCCCCCCGGCGGGCCGAGCACAGGGGAAATGGACGGACAGTCGTTCATCTCCTCAAATGACGGATTAGGCACCAGGTTTTGGGCAGCAGCATGGTTGAATGTTATAAAAAGACAAAAGCAAACAACAACACGATCTGTAATAAATCTATTTAATATGTTTGTCAATTTATAATACATCTTTATGATAAAAAGGGTTTGTATCAAAATTAATGATACACATCTGCTGGCTTTAGTGTATAAATACCCTTTTTCATAAGCAGAAGGAACAGCCTGTACATTACGAAGCATCATAAATGTCTATTTTTGAATAAAGCGCTTATAAAAAACAGATTGGAACGGATGCTTCATACTGCCAGGTCATATGCCGGCCGGATTATAACGGGTTGCTACC
Source organism: Taibaiella soli (assembly GCA_040392625.1). GTDB lineage: Bacteria > Bacteroidota > Bacteroidia > Chitinophagales > Chitinophagaceae > JBEBVQ01. Next base: position 5,194 of record JBEBVQ010000019.1, read on the forward strand.
TGGTAATCACCTGCGCTCCGGTGCACGCGCAGGAACGGGAAATCCGCTTGTCTTCAGAAGGTTTACTGGATACGGCCCGGATAAGCCGTTTGATCGATAAGGGGGAGAAGCTCAGGAAAACAGATCCTGATAAAGCGATGATGTATTTTGACAGTGCACTCGCCCTGAGCCGGCCCGCCGGCTATAACTACGGGATAGCTAATGCGCTGATCCATACCGGCCGGGCTTTGCTTGACAAAAAAAGATACAGGGACAGCCGAAATATGCTGATACAGGCGATCCCGTATGTTCATGATGCCGATCTGCAATATCCCGATCTGAAGGTCAGATGGTATAGTACTATAGGCGGGGTGTATGCAATGATGGGTTATAATGATTCCGCTGCGTACAACCTTTTTCTCGGACTGAAGGAATATAGCACAAGGAATCTGTCTGACCGCCTGCTGCTGGGCGGGATGTATGCGAATATCGCAGCGGCAATGTTCGGTTCCCGGCAGCTGGAACCTTTTTCGCACTATGCGGATAAGGCTTTACAGATCGCCCGGACGATCAATGATACCAATCTCCTCACCGTCGTATATAGTAACCTGGCCAGCGCCTGGAAAGTGATACAGCATCCTGACAGCAGTATCTGGTACACCTCCGGGGCGCTGGAACTGTACCTGGGACAAAACCGTTTGCGCGAGGCGCAGACCGCACTTTGTGATATCGGCGGTGTCTGGCTCCAGGAAGGTAATTTGCAAAAGGCAGCGATATTTCTGGATTCTGCTGCCAGGTTATATCCTTCGGGTGTGGAAACAAATACGATACTGCAACAACGGTGGGGCCGGCTCCATTATCTGGCAGGTGATTACCGGAAAGCATTGATCCATTATCAGAAAGCGCTTGCGCTGAATAACCGGGAAGGTGGGCGCCCGCTGAATTTGAATGTTTATCAAAATCTTGCTGACATCCATGCGGCAACCGGGCGATACCGTGAGGCATACGATGCACGCACTGCCTACGCAGCCCTCTGGGAAGCAATGTTTAATGAAGAGCTGGTACGTACTACCAATGAGCTGGAAGTAAAATACCGGCTATTGGAGAAAAGCCGGGAGCTGATGCAAAAGCAATTGCAACTGACGGAGCAGCAGGCACAATTAAAACAGAAGAATATCTGGATCGGCGCTATTGGCTTCAGCAGCCTGCTGTTGATCCTGTTTATCCTTTTTGCCTACCGTACCCGCCAGAAAATGCAGCAGGAAAAAATACAGCAAAACGAACGAAGCCGTATTGCCAGAGACCTGCACGATGGTATGGGCGCTTTGCTCTCTGCTATTAAAATGAATTATACATTGCTGGGCAAACAGGGCCAATTGTCGCGGACAGAAACATTTCACGATGGCATGCAATTGATCAACGAAATGAGAGACGAGCTCCGTGCCACTGCATATAACCTGATGCCGGATAATATCGTACGGCAGAATCTGGGCGATGCCGTACATACCCTTTGTAACCGTATGCAAAAAGGGAACGACAACATACAAATAGATGTACAAACGTATGGCGACCTTACCATTCTGAATAATGAGTTGTATTTTTCCGTTTACCGCATGACGGAGGAACTGATCAATAACAGTCTGAAGCACGCCGGGGCTACAGAAATATTGGTACAGTTGATGCTGTATGAAGACAGGCTTCACATCACTGTCGAAGATAATGGCAAAGGCTTTGATCCGGAGGCTTTACCGGAAGATAATGGCATGGGATTACGTAATCTGAACGACCGTGCCCGGCAGGTGAAAGGGACAATACGTATCACTTCCCAGCCGGGAATGGGAACATGCATTGAGATGGAGGTGCCTTATCGTCAAAAGAAGAGAAAGCCGGAAAATAACCGTAAATGATATTGTGATGAAGATAAAAATTGCAATCGTAGATGATCATCCGATGCTGCTCAAAGGGATGCAGGGCATCCTGGGGGGTGTGCCGCATATCGAAATCACAGGGGCATATCTGAATGGAAAGGAATTGCTGGCAGATATCGACCGGAACAGGCCGGATGTCTTATTGCTGGACATCCAGATGTCCGGGCAGACAGGAGAGGATCTGGCCATGGTATTGCAGGAACAATATCCGGGTATAAAAATTCTCGCGTTTACAAATCAGGAGCAAACCTACTATATCCGCTCCATGATCGGCCACGGTGTTATGGGTTATGTGCTGAAGACCTGCGATGAGGAAACACTGCTGAAAGCGATTGAAACAATTTATAAAGGTGAGCAGTATTTCGACCCCATGATCCGCGGACAGGTATCACAGATCATGACGGCTACCCGGCAGCCCAGGCTTACCCGCCGGGAAAAAGAGATCCTCCAGCTTATTGCCGAAAATTACAGCAGCAAAGAGATCGGCGAACGCCTGTGTATGGGTAAGCGCACGGTTGATAATTACCGCATTGCATTACTGCTGAAGCTGGATGCCAAAAATTCGGCCGGATTGGTGAAAACTGCCATAGACCTCGGACTGATCAGATAACGCTGGGCGAATAATTATTCGTCCCGACGCAGGGCAATCACACAGGATTGCCCCTACATTCATCCCTCAATCCTCATCCCTGATCACACCCCCACCATCAGCGGCATCAGCAGCATCAGCACATCTTCGTTGTCGCCTTTTTCGATAGGGCGGAAGATACCGGCGCGTGTCGGTGTGCTCAGTTCTACATTCAATTCCGTCCCGTCCAGGTTACCGACCAGCTCTACCATCAGCTTGGCGTTGAAGGCGATCTTCATATCCTCGCCGGTGTACTGACAGCCCAGCCGTTCTTTCCCTTCGTATGAGAAGTCGATGTCCTGGGCGCTGATCTGCAATTCGTTTCCGTTGATGTCCAGCACTACCTGGTTTGTGGTCTTGTTGGCAAAAACGCCTACGCGGCGCAGGGCACTGATAAAATCGGTACGGTTTACCGTGAGTCGGAACGGGTTGTCGGTCGGAATGACGGCCTTATAGTCCGGGAATTTGGCGTCAATCAGCCGGCAACTCATGCTCAGCTTGTCGGTTTGGACAAAAAGGTGGCTGTTGTTGTATGAGATCCGGAGCTGGGTTTCATCGGCCGGCAATGTGGAGCGCAGTTGCTGCAGCGGCTTCCGGGGCACTACGAACCCTTGTGTTTCTGTTACCGGGCAGGCGACATCATCACGGCGGTACTGCACCAGGCGGTGCGCATCGGTAGAAACAAACGTGATGCTCTCAGGCGCCATCTCAAAATACACACCCGTCATCTGCGGACGCAATGTATCTGTGCTGACCGCAAACAGGGTTTTATTGATCCCTTCCGTCAGGGCGATGGAGGGCATGGTGAACGATGTGGCGTCATCCGGAGCTGGTTCTTTCGGAAAGTCGTCTGCTTTTTCGCCGCCTATGCGATATTTCCCGGCATCGCTGGCTATTTCGATGGAAAGCTCCTGCTCGTTGATCGTGAATGTGACGGGTTGCTCCGGCAGGTTTTTAAGATATTCGAGTAATATTTTTGAAGGGATGCAGATGCGTCCGCTGTCCTGCGCATCATTTACATCCAGCGTTACGCGCATCATGGTCTCCAGGTCAGTGGCAGTAAGCGTAAGGGTATTGCCTTTCAGCTCAAAGAGGAAATCTTCCAGGACGGATAATACGCTATTGGTACTGATAACACCCCCGATCTGCTGGAGGTTTTTGAGCAATGCTGATGACGAAGCAATAAAACGCATTTTATTATATGATTTTGGCAAACAAAGATAATCGTTTGGCAGATCAATCGTATGATTTTTCCGGGGATTCCAAAATTTTGCCGTGATGGTTTAATTTTTTCACCATTAAGGCATTAAGAAATTAAGGGCATTTAGATTTTGATCTCAATGCGCTCAACCCCGTAATGTCTCAATGGTTCATTTTTCCATGATTACTTCCCCGTGAACACCGGTTTTCTTTTTTCGAGAAATGCCTGCACACCTTCTTTGAAATCTGCGGTAGCCCCGGCGACTGTCTGCAGTTCTTTTTCCAATGCGAGCTGCTGATCCAGGCTATTGCCGAAAGATTGGTTCAGCAACTGCTTGGTAAGTCCCAGGCCAACGGTAGGCATAGCCGCCAGTGTACCGGCAATACGTTCCGTTTCTGCTGTAAAGGCATCATCGGCTACGGCTTTGTATATCATGCCCATAGCTGCCGCTTCTGCTGCTGTTACTTTATCACCCAGCATCATCAGTGCCGCCGCCTGCTGCAGACCCACCAGGCGGGGCAGGAAGAATGTGCCGCCGCTGTCGGGTATCAGGCCGATCTTGCTGAATGCCTGAATGAACGATGCACTTTCGGTTGCCATGACGATATCGCAGGCCAGCGCGAGATTGGCGCCGGCGCCGGCAGCCACACCGTTCACGGCAGCCACCACCGGTTTTTCGATATGCCTCAGCCGTTCGATCAGCGGATTATAATATTCCGATACTACCTGGTTAAAGTCGATCTGTGCCGGGTCGGGAAATTCCGACAGATCCTGTCCGGCGCAGAATGCTTTGCCCGATCCGGTCAGGCAGATGCACCGCACATCATCGTTTTCAGCACATTCATCCAGCAATTGCTGCAGGCTGACCGCCATTTCACGGTTAAAGCTGTTGTACTTATCCGGCCGGTTGAGCGTCAGCCAGGCAACCTGTTGTTTGATCTGAAATAGAACCGTGCTCATTAACCTGAAATTTGAAATGAGATAATAAAAATGAAGGACCGCCGCAGTTATTTTACGGCAGCCCGCTCGTATGCAATTTGCTGCTGATGCCCGTAACGCTGCTCCTGTGTTTCTTTGGCTGCTTTTACGAATGCGACAAAAAGCGGATGCGGATTTTCTACCGTGCTTTTATATTCCGGATGGAATTGTACGCCGATATAAAAAGGATGTTCCGCTATCTCCATAATCTCTACCAGGCCGGTATCGGGGTTTTTACCCACGGGGATCATGCCGTTCTGTTCAAAAGCCTCCAGATAGTCGTTATTGAATTCATACCGGTGACGATGGCGTTCGGAGATATGAGTCGCGTTATAGATAGCTGCAGTCTTAGATCCTGATCTGATCGTGCAATCATAGGCGCCCAGGCGCATCGTTCCGCCCATCTGGGTCACATTCTTCTGTTCCTCCATCATACAGATCACAGGATCCGCGGTCTCCGGATCCATTTCAATAGAATGCGCCTGCGTCAGGCCCAGCACGTTCCGTGTAAATTCCACACATGCCATCTGCATACCGAGGCAGATGCCAAAGAACGGTATCTTTTGCTCCCGCGCATGCCGGATCGCTTCTATCTTTCCTTCAATGCCGCGACTTCCGAAGCCCGGCGCCACCAATATACCATCCAGATTGCGGAACTGCTCTATGGCATTTTCCGGCGTCATGTGTTCTGAGTGGATATTGCGGACTTCCACTTTGCATTCGTTCACGGCGCCTGCATGTATCAACGCCTCCAGTATGGACTTATAAGCGTCCTGCAATTCCACATATTTACCTACCAGCCCTATTGTGATCTTGGATTTCGGGTAGCGGAGCTTATTGAGAAATTCTTTCCAGCGGGTCAGATCCGGCTCGGTACCGAGGGGCAGGTTCAGCTTTTGCAGGCAGATAATATCAAGCTGTTCCTCCATCATCTCAAGCGGTACGCCATAGATCGTATCGGCATCCATCGCTTCGATCACGGCCTCTTGTGTTACATTGCAGAACAGGGCGATCTTCCGCTTCAGATCTTTATACAGCGGCTCTTCCGTACGGCATACCAGGACATCCGGATTCAACCCGTTTTCACTCATCATTTTTACAGAGTGCTGGGTGGGTTTGGTTTTAAGCTCTCCTGCTGCCTTCAGATACGGCACCAGGGTCAGGTGGACAACCAGGCAGTTTTCATCACCCATTTCCCATTTGAGCTGCCGGACGGCCTCTATATAGGGCAGCGATTCGATGTCGCCTACTGTTCCCCCCAGTTCGGTGATCACAATATCGTAATTGCCGTCTTCACCTAAAAGCAGCACGCGGCGCTTTATTTCGTCGGTGATGTGGGGGATTACCTGTACCGTCTTGCCGAGGTAGGCGCCTTCACGTTCTTTATTGATCACGTATTGATATATACGCCCTGTAGTTACATTATTGGCCTGCGATGTGTGGGTATTGAGGAATCGCTCATAATGGCCAAGGTCAAGATCCGTTTCCGCACCGTCTTCCGTCACATAGCATTCACCGTGTTCGTAAGGATTCAGCGTGCCGGGATCTATATTGATATAAGGATCAAACTTCTGTATGGTAGTGCGAAATCCGCGGGCCTGTAATAATTTGGCCAGAGATGCGGCAATAATACCCTTACCCAATGAAGATGTAACACCGCCGGTTACAAAAATGTATTTGGTCATGACACTCCTGTTTTTTGAAGACCGGTGTGCAGCTTTGGTAAATGCAATGAATTTTTGTATGGGATTGCTGTACGGTCATACAAAGATAGAAACAATTATGGAATAGCCTAAAAGGAAATGGATGCTTTTAATTAGCTAATCAGCCAATGTGCTGATTAGCTAATAATCTGTCGCGAGGGATCATTAGCACATCAGCTAATTATCACATCAGCTAATTAAAACGATGGTTTGATTCGCCGATATCTGCCGCACCGGAGCCGTTAGCTATAGCCCGATAAGCTCATTAGCTGATAATTTTAGTAACTTTGGAGTAAACCGGCTGGTATGTTTAACGACGATTATCTGGATGATGACTGGGATTCCATGGATGAGCTGCTGCAGCGTTACGATGAGGTGAAGCGGGGGGTAGCGGACAATATTATGGAAGAAGAGGATTTTGAGCGGGTTATAGAGTATTATTTCCAGGATAATAATGAAGAGCAGGCCCTGCTCGCCTGTGATATTGCACGTACTTATTATCCTTTCTCCGGCAGTGTACTGTTGCTCAGGGCCGAAATACTGGCTCAATCACAGAAGTATGGTCAGGCGCTGAAGAGCCTGGACGAAATGGAACAATACGACAGCGCCAGTCTTGAAGCCATACTGCTCCGGTCGGATATACTGCTGAGCCAGTTCAAATACGATCAGGCAGCTTTGCTGCTCGAACAGCGCTCCGATGAATTTGAAGGGAAAGAAAAAATTGAACTGTTGCTTGAGCTTTCGGATGTCTATGATGAATGTGAGCAGTTCGACGCGGTTTTTGATACACTGAAGCGGATCATCCGGATTGACCGGCGCAACGAAGAGGCTTTACAGAAAGTATGCTTCTGGGCCGAAGTTACCCAGCGGCTGGAAGAGAGCGTAACGCTGCATACCGAGCTTACGGAGGCTGACCCGTACAATGCCCTCGCATGGTTTAACCTGGGAGCGGCCTATCAGGGGCTGAAGCTTTACGAAAAAGCCATTGATGCCTATGAATTCTGTGTGGCCATTGATGAGAAATTTGAATTTGCCTACCGCAATATGGCAGATGCGTATATGCGCCTGAAATGGTACGAAAAGGCTCTGGAAGTGCTGGAAACCCATCTTGAGATTGCCAACCCCGAAGATGTGATCTTTGAGGCAATGGGCTATTGCTGGGAAAAGCAGAAAGACTTCCCGCGCGCCAGGCATTATTACCGGAAAGCATCCCAGCTCAGCCCCGAGGACGATTCTATCTTTTTCAAGATCGGAGAAACGTACGCACGGGAACAGCAATGGGAAAAAGCGGTAAAATCATACTCGGTAGCGTTGCATCTCAATAAGGAAAATGCCGCTTACTGTGTGGCCATCGGGAACTGCCTGATGGAGATGGACGTAAAGAACGAGGCGCTTGTCTGTTATCTGAATGCAGTGCGGCTGAAACCCGGTAATAAAACCACCTGGGTGGCGCTGATACGCGGATTGTTTATTGCCGGTTACTACGACGAAGCGCTTACCCAGATCGAAGTGGCACGGGAGCATTGCGGTGACAAGCCGGACTTCCGTTATTTTCAGTCCGCCGTATTGTTTGAGCTGGGGAAAACCAAAGAAGCGCTGCTGCACCTGGAAACCGCGCTGAAGGCTGCACCTCATCGCATCAGGGTATTCACATCCCTTAATCCTGAATTTTTGCGCCGCACTCCGGTCGCAGAACTGATCGCAAAGTATAAGAACAGGAAGAAGTAACAAGTCGGGAGTAGCAAGTAGCAAGCTGTTTTAACTTAAAAGAATTGCGACTTGTTACTTGCTACTAAAGACTTGCTACTAAAATACTGATTACTTCTCTATCCTTATCTCCTGGAGCAGATAGTTCTGTCCTTCTTGTTTTAGCAGAATATATACCCGGTAGCGGCCGTTGGAAGTATTGAGATGCCCGATGCTGAAAAAAGTATTGGTTTTCTGGTTTTGCCCGTTGTGTCCGGCCTCAAAATTCATTGGTTCATTTTTACTGAAAAAATCCCGCAGCAGCATTTCTGCCTGCGTACGGCTGCTCGTGCTTTGGTTGTTGTTCATCGTCACGTCCACTACATTATCCATATACCGGGTGATGCCCGCTACGTCACCGGCGCGGAAAGCATTATTGATCTGGCCGACCGGAGGGTTTTGTGCCACCGATACCAGTACCGGGGCAATAATGATCCATACTGTAAAGCACAAGAACAGGTAGCGTTTTTTCATCGATTGGGGAACTTTTTTATCACTGCGCTATACACAATCAGCTAAAACTATGCCAAATGTGAATGATTCCTGATTTTCAGATAAACAGCCTGTCGGCGGATTCTGATGCCGTTACACGTTCATTTCCATTATTTTTGCAGCTATGTCGCGGAAAAGCATATTACTTATCATGGATGGCTGGGGACATGGGCAGGTTCCTGAAGCAGATGCCATTGCTCATGCACAAACGCCCTTTGTACAATCCCTTTATCAGCAATACCCTCATACCGAGCTGATCACCTGCGGTGAGGCGGTCGGTCTCCCCGAAGGGCAGATGGGCAACTCCGAAGTAGGGCATTTGAATATCGGCGCAGGGCGTATTGTATATCAGGAGCTGCAGCGGATCAACAGGGCGGTTGCTACCGGCGAGCTGGCGGCTAATCCGGTACTGCTCCAGGCGTTTGAAACGGCAAAGCAGCCGGGAAAAACCCTGCATTTCATCGGCCTGGTCAGCGATGGCGGTGTACATGCTCATATAGACCATCTCAAGGCATTGCTTTCGCTGGCGCATGCACACCATGTTCCCGATGTGGCGGTACATGCATTTACGGATGGCCGCGACACAGACCCGAAAAGCGGCTACGGCTTTATCAGCACATTGCAGGAGCATACCCGCCTTACCGGGGCCAGGATCGGCTCCGTTACCGGCCGGTTCTATGCCATGGATCGCGACAAGCGCTGGGAACGGGTAAAACATGCCTATGATGCGCTGACACGGGGTGTGGGCAAACGGGCAGACGACCCCCTTCAGGCGATACAGGAATCCTATGATGCCGGTGTGACGGATGAATTTATCCTGCCGGTAGTGATATGCGATGAACACCGGGAGCCGGTTGCGCGTATCAAGCCGGGAGATGTCATTATTTGTTTTAATTTCCGTACAGACCGCTGCCGCGAGATAACCATAGCGCTCACCCAGCAGGCATTCCCCGAATTGAATATGCAGCCGCTGCCGCTGGATTATATCACGATGACCGAATACGATCATACGTATAAGAATGTCCGCGTCCTTTTTGATAACGACAACCTGACCAACACGCTCGGAGCAGTATTGTCCGGAGCAGATAAAACACAGATCCGTATTGCGGAAACGGAAAAATATCCCCACGTCACCTTTTTCTTTTCCGGTGGCCGCGAGGAGCCGTTCGAGGGTGAGCGCCGCATCATGATACCCTCACCCAAAGAAGTGCCTACATACGATTTGAAGCCTGAAATGAGCGCATTGGGAGTCACGGAAGCCATTCTGCCGGAGATCAACGGAGAAACGGCTGATTTCATCTGCCTGAATTTTGCGAATGCGGATATGGTAGGACATACGGGTGTAT
>JBEBVQ010000020.1:0-14989 GCA_040392625.1 Taibaiella soli
GTATCAAACAACTAACTTCTGAAAAATCCATTTCCCTTTGGAAACGGAGTGCAAAGTTACGAAGTAGAAATGAAACTTCCAAATGTACTTTTAAAAAACCTGAAATAACCTACTCTAAAGAACTACTCTCTCCTTCAAAAAGGGAGGCAAAGATACACGGGTTTTCTCAAGTAAACAATTTTTGAAAAAATAATTTACCGGTTAAACATTTGCCCCTGTGAAAGGTCTAATTTGACAATTGAACCATTTGCTTAAAATTTTTATTTCTGCAGCAGACATGAATCTGAAACACCGCTCCATCATCATCAGTTTACTGTTGTGCAATTTCGCCATAGCGAACGCCCAAACCGACTTTACCATCAACGGACGGGTACTGGAAGAAAGCCAGGAGCCTCTACCGGTGATCGGCGCCACCATCCGCCTGACAACCCTGGCAGACACCAGCGTGAGTACCGGCACTGTTTCGGATCTGGATGGTTATTTCAGCCTGCGCAATGTCAGCAGCGGCCAATACCGGATATCAGTCAGCTATATCGGCACACAGCCGTTTGAACAAATCATTGCTGTCACAAACGGGAACAGAGAACTGGGAGCGATCCGGCTAAAAAATCAATCCAGCATGCTCGACCAAGTGATCGTACAGGGGCAGCAGATACGCGTGAAGCAACTGGGCGATACCACAGAATTCAATGCCGGCGCCTTCAAGACCAATCCCGATGCCAGTGCGGAAGATTTATTGTCAAAGATGCCGGGCGTCACATCTGAAGGTGGCGCCGTCAAGGTGCAGGGGGAAGAGATCCGACAGGTGCTGGTGGACGGGAAGCCATTCTTTGGCGACGATCCTGCTGCCGCGTTGAAAAATCTGCCTGCAGAAGTCATAGACAAGATACAGGTATTTGAACGCCTCAGCGACCAGTCGCAGTTTACCGGGTTCGACGACGGGCAGGGCCAAAAGTCCATCAATATCATTACCAAAGACGGGAAAAACACAGGCCAATTCGGGAAGATCTATGCGGGATATGGCTCTGATGACCGCTATACCGCCGGCGGCAATATCAATGTATTCAACGGCGACCGGAGAATTTCCATCATCGGTCTGTCGAATAATATCAATCAGCAAAATTTCAGCAGCGAGGATCTGATGGGCGTCACATCAGGCGGAAGAGGCGGGGGAAGCCGTGGGCAGGGTGGCCGTGACGGCGGCAGGGGAAGAGGTTCGGGCGGTGGCAATGATTTCCTGGTCGGGCAGCAGGGAGGTATCACGGCAACCAATTCGCTCGGCATCAACTACAGCGATGCCTGGGGCAAGAAGATCAATGTATCGGGCAGCTACTTCCTGAATACCACACAGAATGACAATGAAACGGAACTGACCAGAGAATATTTTACCGCAGCGGACAGCGGCTTGAATTACAAAGAAAACAGCGCCACTGCCAATAACAATACCAATCACCGGTTCAACTTCCGGTTTGATTATACAATAGATTCGTCTAATTCCCTGCTGATCACGCCCCGGCTCAGTATCCAGGATAACGGCTATCAAACAAACCTTACCGGCAGCAGCTACCTGCCCGGTCAATACCCCATCGGGAACATTATCAATAACAACCAGTCTGACAACCTGGGCTACAACTTCAGCAACAACGTCCTCTACCGCCACCGGTTTACCAAAAGAGGACGGACATTATCGGCCAATTTCGGGACGCAGTTGAACGGCCGGGACGGGGAAAGCGCCGTCTATTCCCTGAATGAATACAGCGATGCAGACACTACCCTGCTCGACCAGCAGTCGGACCTCTATACCAAAGGATACAGCTTATCAGGCAACATAACCTATACAGAGCCTGTCGGAAAGAAAAGCCAGGTGATGGCCAGCTATAACCCGTCTTTCACCGAAAGCAACTCCGATAAAGAAACATTCAACAACAACCCGGCAGACAACAGCTACACTCTTTTCGACACCCTGCTGTCGAACAAATACGACAATACCTATACCACCCACCGCGGCGGGCTTACCTATCGCTACAACGACCAAAAGGCCAGCTTCATGGCAGGCGCCAATATGCAGCACGCCCTGCTGGCAGGGGAACAATACTTCCCATATACATTTCAGCTTCGCCAGTCTTTTACCAATGTGCTGCCGCAGGCCATGTTCAATTACAAATTCGGGCAGGGGCAGAACCTCCGGCTGATGTACCGCACCGCTACTAATGCCCCGTCTGTCACACAACTGCAGCAAGTGGCGGACATTACCAATCCGCTGCTGCTGAAAACAGGTAACCCCAACCTGGTGCAGGACTATACCCATAACATCATGCTCCGCTACGGCAAGACCAATACCACTACGGCGCATAGCCTGTTCTTCTTCACCCATGCCGGCTATACCAATGATTATATCGGCAGTGAAACCATTATCCCATCAAATGACACTATATTCTCGGATAATATCACCATACGACGGGGCAGCCAGCTTACCCGCCCGGTAAACCTGGACGGGTACTGGAACACCCGCTCTTTCTTCACTTACGGGCTACCGGTAAACCTGATCAAAAGCAACCTGAATATGCATGCCGGGTTTAACTTCAGGCGTACCCCCTCGCAGATAAACGGGCTTATTAATTTCTCCAATAATTATGCACCCACTGCCGGATTCGTATTGGGAAGCAACATCAGCGAAAAGCTCGACTTCACACTTTCTTATAATGGGAACTACAACATCGTACGCAACACATTGCAGCAACAAACCGACAACAGCTATTATTCCCATCTCGCATCATTCAGGATAAACTGGCTGCCGCAAGAGCGGATCGTATTGAACACCAGCCTGGATCACAATATGTATTCCGGTTTGAACCAGGGTTTCAATCAGCAATTCCTGTTATGGAATGCATACGCGGGATACAAATTCCTGAAAGACCGTTCCCTGGAAGCCCGTATCAGTGTATATGATCTGCTGAATCAAAACCGCAGTATCAGCAGGGAAATTACCGATACCTATCTCGAAGACAGCCGTACACGTGTGCTGACACAATACTTCATGTTCAGCCTGACGTACACCCTCCGTAACTTTAAAGGAATGGACAGCGGCAGATAGAAATCTCAATAAATGACCAACTTGCGTTCAAAGCGGTTATCGCCGATAATCGCCTGCACCATATAAATACCTTTGGCAAGCCCGTTGAGGCGGATCATCGTAACATTATTCCACGCCCCGGCAGGGAATTGTTCCTGATAAATACGCCTGCCCGCAAGATCGGAAACCAAAACCTGCATGGCGCCTTCCGGCATACTGCTCCAGATTATCGCGAAATGCCCGTCGCGCGAGGGGTTGGGATATATTTCCGCAAGGAAGTCCGGTGCCGTCCAGTCTATGCGACGAACCGGAGTGAGATACGTTTTCCCATCATCCAGTTGATAGCGGAGCCTGTAAAACACAGGCATCCAGTCCTGCACCGCAGGCATATCGGTATAATGATAATTGCCTTCAGCCACACGCAATGCAGGCACTTCCGATATCGTGGAAAAGAGGACGCTGTCATAGGAGCGTTCCAGTTCGTATTTAGCAACCAACGTATCTACATACGATTTCCATCTAAGCCAAACCTGATGTTCATAGATCTTATCCGCCTTAAAATCTACCGCAGGAAATGTTAATGGAAAAGCGCCCGATGGGCCTCCGTCGTTCAGCCACAGTTCTGAAAAACGATGGATCTTTAACGCTGCGTAATACCCATTATCATACGGTACCCAGACAATATTCTGTGCGGGATAATAATTCCAGTCCCCTGCAATATTATCTTCCAGGCTTCCATTTTCGTAGGATGGATCGGGATCCGTGTATTGGGTGATACCCAGACGATACACATCTTCAGGACGGGAACAACCGGCACAGGAAGAATCTGAAATCAGGGTTACAAAATCCTGATCTGTAATAAACAGACGCAGGTCGATGCTGTCGGGATAATGCTGCAGGTTACCGCTGATCACAAAGCTTTTAGGAAAAAAATACTGTGTCGATCGTTTGTCATACAACTGCTCGTGCTGATGTACCTGTACCGTCGTTGTGCCGACTTCCTGCGCACCTGTATGCAATTGTATGATCCATTGATCGTCTTTCAGTACGCTGTTCCATCTGCCGGATTCTGCATCCACCGTTATTTCTTCCGTTCCCCCACCGGTATATACAGTGTGCATTCGGTCGAAGATGTGTATATCATCCACTGCAATCCCTTCCATAGCGACACCGGGATCTGCCTTCAGGACAAACCGGAGGCGCAGGTTCTTTGCTTTGGGGAGCATTGCGGATGCCACATGCCAGCGGTTAAATTCCGGTATGCTCCATACTTCATTTTCCGTATTATACCAGTTGGTACCTGTTCCTGTATTGCCCAGTTTCTGCCAGTCCCCCCCATCTGTCGAATATTCGACCCATGCGCCATCGCATAATTCGCCCTCGCATTGTTCAATATCCAGCGCCAGGCTAAAGCTCAGCATCGGCTCCGACAATCCTGAAACGTCAAAGCACGGGGAATACAGGAATGAATATTCCATGTTATTGTAATTCCCATCGAGGCTTGTTTTCCAGGCGCCCGTGCCGCTTGCCGCCTTTTGAATATAAACCGCAGCGGGCGTACCATATTCCCAGGAACTGCTTTTCCCATCGGCATACCAATAACCATCATTTTCCTCAAAGCGCTCCAGATAAGGGAATGAAGTAATGAAAGGCTGGCGCCTGAATATCCGCCCCATCAGGCTGTCATTGGGCTGATAGGTATCGCCGGATGCCGAAAGCCATATATCAATCGTGTGTACCCCAAACGCCGACAAGTCCATCAACTGCGGGAATGAAAACACCAGCGAATCTTTAGCGCCGATTTCCGGCAGGATAGCTGAGTGTACGGTACCACTGTCCAACCGGTAATACAACGATACATTATGCTGCGCCTGGTGATCCCTGTTATGGACAAGCACACGGAGCTGTTCCTCTTTCCCGGGATTACAACTGGTTGCCGCAGGCGCTATGGTCCGTACAAGCTGCACATCGTTCTGTACCGTATAAAGCCGTATATCATCCAGCGTAAGCCCGTTCCCAAAATCAGCGGCTGCGATCACACCGGTATCATGCTGGCCAAATCTTATCTGGGATGCCGCTGTAAAATCCTGTCCGTTTTGCTGCAATATGTCTGTCAGGGAAAGCGAACCTGAATTGATCACCCTTCCTGCATCCGTTGTTGTGTCGTAATTATAGATGCTTATCCACGAGGCTGTATCGCTGCCCCGCAACCAGACCTGGTTACCACCGGAAAGCTTTGGCAAACCATGCAGCCTGTAATCAAACTCCAGCCGTACCTCATCCGCGGAAGCGTCATAAGCTGCCAGGTTGAATGTTCCTTCCAGGTAATTCCTGTTACCGCTCATATTTGTACGGGCATCGAGGCTGGCAGACCGGTCACCGTTTATCGTAATCTCCGGACTGGCAAAAAAGCGGAGCCTTCCGGTATCGGTACTGGCTGTATAATCCCAGCGTTCGTCTTGTGTTATACCCATCGTACCCGGCGTCACTACTTCCCTGCTTTCGGCCTCAAAACCTTCAGTGAAGCCGGTGTGCACATCAACAGGCAGGTTGGGATAATGCCGGACAATCTTATATACGGTATCATTAGCAGCAACCGGATCCGTTGCCGCAAGATTTTTTATTACTGCCGTAATCCTGTATGTGCCGGTATCTCCAAGCGCCAATGCCGCTACGGAAACAGGGGCTGTTGTATTCGCCGGCAGGGTTTGCTGAAAGACCTGTGATTGCCAGGGGTTGTTATTGACCTGGTACAGTACTTCAAAATCAGACACTACAACATCATCCAGATTACGCAGCAGCAGCATAAGCGGCTCATTGGAGCCGGGTGCGGTAGTAGTATGCGCTCTTCCGCTTACCGGGCTGATGATCCTTTCAGCCATCAGGTCTCCATCGGAGATGCCGCCCATACAATCTCCATCGGACGGGCGGTGCCTCACCGCTTTGCTGCGCCACCCGGGGACACCTTGTATCAGCGGGCGAACAGCAACATAATACGTGCTATCTACCGATAATCCCCGGATCAGGTAAGTGGTGGCGGTAACCGTATCTACAGCCTGCATATCATTACCCTTCTTCTGCTGCACTTCATAAGAAGTGGCATTGGGGACAGGATCCCAGCGGAGCGCCATATAACCGGGACATTGCGTTGCATCCAGCCGTAATACAAGCAGATCGTGGATCACAAACGGAGCGCAAACATCCTGCTGCCCCGTGCCGTTGCGGGTAATGCGGAACCTGCATTCGGGAGCATTAACGGCGGGTGTGTACCAGGTATAATATCGCTGCTCCGGCGGAATGTTATTATCTATTACCGTCCAGGCACCGCCGTTATCCGCAGAAAATTCCAATGTAAACCCATTGGGCTGCGGCGCTGCGTCCCAGTATATCCGTAACGAATCCCCAGCCGGCCAAGCAGCGCCGGCAGCGGGGAAGGTAATGGTTACGCCTTCGGGTATCAAATCCCAGGCAACCACATAATCCTGCGGCCCGAAGGGCACCTTGTATCCCGAGATCCGTATATCGTATGCGCCCGGTTCCGGGTTGCGGATCACCACCTGCTCCACATTGTTGGTACGGTCGAAGCCCGGCATGGCAGGCAACGTCACCAGTTGCGGCATTGCATTCAGCACCAGCGGAAGATGCCGCTTCCCTGACGGCCCCATTGCTTCCAGATCCAGATCATTGACCAGGGCTGCAGCAGCAGCCGGTGTCGCGGCGGTATCGTGCCAATAGAGCATCAGTTTTAACTCAGCGGTATTGGGTGGTACGGAAATCCGGACCGTCTGCTGTGCGCCATGTACGATAGCGTTGGCAGCATAATGGTTGTTGTCCAGCATTTCCAGAGAGCGCTTCAAGTTCATCACGCCAAAACCAAAAGCATAATCCGGGCCGGGATTGCCCATATCAGTTGCGCCGTTCATGATCAGCGTTTTCAGTAAGTCCCCGCGCGGGTCTGCGCCACCATGCAATTGTTTATATCGCTGGGCCAGCAGAGCCAGACCACCTGCAACAGCCGGGCTTGCCATGCTGGTGCCTCCGGCAGAGAGATATCCATCGTCCCATATTGTTGAGTAAACTTCGGTGCCTACCGCCGATATTTCTGGTTTTATCCTGCCGTCGCGCATCGGACCACGTGAAGACTCCCCGGCATTCTGATACCATTTCGTATTATTGGCCACTACCAATACGTTCTTAGCTGCCTGGTAAGCGCCCACGACCGTACCATAACCAGCCGGGTAATTACCACAGGTATGCTGCCCGTCGTTACCGGCAGCAAAAACATGCAGCACTGATGGCTCCTCACGAGACAGATTATCGAGCACTGCAGCATAGACATCATACGTACCGGCATAACTGCAATTCCCTGCACGCGATGCGTAAGAATTGTTTGTGAGCGTCATGTTATACCCCTCCTTCATCGCCTTTGTTTGCAGCCATGCCTGCGTGTACAGATGATCTATCAGCGTTGCTCCGGGCGCCATCCCTTTCCCTTTCGGATCCATAATGCCGGCTCCGCCGACAATACCGTTGATATGCACACCGTGATTGTGATAGGGCCAGGGATTAAAATTGATGATCCTGTCTTTGAGGTCTATATGCGCCAGTCCTGAATAATTATCACCGACACCGACAGTGATGCCTGTCCCGTCCAGGCCCGGACCGCCGAGGGCTGCGGGAATCGTCGCAATATTTACTTTGGCAGCGTTGCCCGATTCAATGTTCAGGGTCGTATCTTCTGCAGCAGGACTGATATAATGAATGCCGTACCAGGCGGCCAACGCTGTAACCCGGTTGGCCGGGATCTCCACCACTGCGGCATTCATCTGCCACATGTCCCGGCTTACGACCCTGGCTCTGCAATCCCGGATACGCTGCTCTATCAATACAGACGGAACCGCCTCGTACCAACCTGCCACTACACGTATTCTTTGGCTGCCCGTCGTGTCAAGGTTCGGATCTATTTTCCAGGAGGCCGGAACAGGCACGATGGAAACTATATATCCCATATTGATTGCGGCAGCCTGCATTTCCGGCATAACCAAGGCAGTAAAAACAGTACCGCCCAGGAAGTCTGTGATCCGGACCCCCGCTTGCTCCAAACCGACAAGTTCTTCTGCTTCAGGTATTTGCCGGAACCGAATCAGTACCTGCACCGGGTCGTTCGGAGCCTGCGCTTGAAAGTCAGGGAGCCATTGTTCCGCGTTTGGAGTGAGACGCACCTGCCCATGCCGCAGCGTAATCACCGTATCTTGCTGCTGCGCCGTAACTATACCGGAACACAACAGTAGTGATAATGTATATACCAGACAGAGAGAAGATACAGGTTTCATAAATGCGATTGTCCAGCGCCGCCGCCGGCGATAGTCTCAGGGTTTATTGTAAAAATAGCAAAACCGGTGGGATGACAGGTGTTGCGGCATGATAATTTTATCGCTCAGGTAAAAGGATTTCATGCCGCGAAAAAAATTATCACTCAAAGGGATATGGTCGGTTATCAAAGAAACCTTCAAAGGGTTTTCAGCACATAAAGTCACCAAACTCAGCGGTTCATTAGCTTATTACACAGTCTTTTCGATGGGTCCGCTGCTGGTTATGATCATCTCGCTTTGCGGCATCTTCCTCGAGCGGGAAGCAATAGAAGGAGAAGTATTTGCCGTACTTGAGGGCTTTGTAGGCGCCGATACCGCCGTACAGCTCCAGGAAATTATCAAAAATGCTTCGCTGAGCGGCAAAAGCCTGACGGCCACCATTATCGGCGCGGTCATGCTGCTGATCGGCGCCACCAAGGTTTTTAGTGAGATACAGGATTCCGTCAATACGATCTGGGGGTTGAAAGCCAAGCCCAAAAAAGGATGGCTGAAGATGCTGAAAAACAGATTCCTCTCCCTGTCTGTCATTGTAAGCCTGGGGTTCCTATTGCTGGTTTCGCTCGCAGTATCCGGCATAGTAGAAGCAATCAGCGACGGACTGCGGGCCAGGTACCCCGACGTGACGGTTGCTGTATTCTATATCATCAACCTGGTACTGTCTCTGGCGATCAGCATGATTATTTTCGCCGTGATCTTCAAAGTGCTTCCGGATGCGAAGATCCGGTGGAAAGATATTTTTGCAGGAGCGCTGATCACTGCTATCCTGTTTATGCTGGGAAAATTCGGTATTTCCCTGTACATCTCGCAGACCCAGGTGGGGAGCACCTATGGCGCCGCCGGATCACTGGTAATACTGCTCATCTGGGTTTACTATTCTTCCATTATCCTGTACCTGGGGGCCGAATTCACCAAGGCATACGCAGTAGCATACGGATCAGACATTCATCCAAGCGATTATGCGGTGATCACAAAAGAAGTGGAGGTGGAGACCGGAAGCAAGACCGTGCAGGAAAATGAGGGCGCATGAAGAAGCTTAATTTTCGTTATTCATTCCGGATCTGAGCGAGCTGCCATCGGTTGAACACAATCCTTTGCCACAAACCGGAAAGGATTGATAATTTGCAGCATCATTCCAATAATCAATAAACAATGGTGCTGATTTACATTTTCCTTTCCGTGCTGGCGCTTCTGTTAATCGCCAACATCGTCCTCACCATAAAATCCGGCAGCAAACCGGCCGGGGGCGAAGTGGCAGATATCAGATCTTCCATCAGCATGCTTGCTTCCAGCCTGAGTGATACAGAGCGGAAGCTGAAAGACGAATTTGTCATCAACCGGAAAGAGAACGCAGAAACAGCCACCGGATTGCGAACAGAAATAGGTGGTCATCTAAACCGGTTCACGCAGACTTTTTCAGCAC
Organism: Taibaiella soli; assembly: GCA_040392625.1. Lineage (GTDB taxonomy): Bacteria > Bacteroidota > Bacteroidia > Chitinophagales > Chitinophagaceae > JBEBVQ01. The sequence goes on from JBEBVQ010000020.1 coordinate 9,866, forward strand.
AACTCGGCACGCTAACCCAATCCAACGAAGCAAAACTGGAAGCCATCCGCAAGACCTTTGAAGAAAGGCTGACAGACTTCCAAAAAAGCATTGACAGCAATAATAAAGAGAGCAGAAACGAACTGAAAGCCAACCTGGATACGTTTAAAAAAGAATTAAACGATGCGTTGAAAGACTACAAGGACCGTTTGCGGGAGCAGTTCTCAGAATTTGAGAAAAGCCAGCAGACCCAAAATACCGCCAATACGGATAAGCTTTCGGAGCTCCGGCTATCGCTGGAGCGATCAGTAAAAACCATGCAGGAAGGCAATGAGAAAAAGCTGGAAGAAATGCGGAAGACAGTGGATGAAAAGCTAAACGAAACACTGGAAAAGCGCCTCGGCGAATCCTTCAAACAGGTAAGCGACAGGCTGGAAGCCGTACACAAAGGTCTGGGCGAAATGCAAACATTGGCCGTCAGCGTGGGCGATCTGAAAAAAGTGATGAGCAATGTGAAGTCACGCGGCATCCTCGGAGAATACCAGCTGCAAAACATTATCGAAGACCTGCTGACCAACGAGCAATACGAGCGGAATGTAAAGACCAAAGCCGGAAGCGGCGCCCTGGTTGAGTTTGCTATCAGAATGCCCCATGGTAAGAGCCTGGAGAAAACCATCTGGTTGCCGATTGATTCAAAATTCCCCAAAGAGGATTACGAAGCCCTGGTGGATGCCTACGAGGCAGGCGATGCCGCGAGGATTGAAGCATACCGGAAAGCGTTCATCGCCGGCATCAGGAAAAACGCCAAAGAAATCAGGGAAAAATACATTGACCCGCCGAACACTACGGAGTACGGGATTATGTTTTTACCGTACGAAAGTTTGTTTGGGGAAGTGCTGCGGGTGCCGGGATTGTTTGAGCAATTGCAGAAAGATTACAAGATCACCGTCACCGGTCCCACCACACTGAGTGCGCTGTTGAACAGTCTGCAAATGGGCTTCAGGACATTGGCCATCGAAAAACGGAGCAGTGAGGTCTGGGATCTGCTGGGCGCTGTGAAGACGGAGTTCGGACAGTTTGGCGACATCCTGGCCAAAACCAAAAAGAAGCTGATCGAAGCCACCAATGTGATCGACACATCGGAAGTGCGCACAAGAGCCATCGAACGCAAGCTGCGTCATGTGCAGGAGTTACCCGCCGCCGAAACAAAGCTGATCCTGGATACCGATCCGGAAGATGAAACAACGGAAACGAAGATGGAACCTTGACCTGATAAAAACAAACAGGCAACCCGGAACTAAAATCCTTTCTGTAACTTTTCAAAAGAACTGCCATCTGACTTTTACTATCGTGCGTACCACCAATGATCACCGGCCTTGCCGTGAGTTAAATTAACGGTATTTCTGCCTATATCGCGTCTGCACTTCGCCACAGTAGCTAAATAGTAACTAAAGGCTCTCCCTGTCTATAGTGACACAGTTTCCTTAGACAGGCTTGGCAGAAGGATTCCCCACAAACAAAATGTATATTTGGCGCCAAAAGAAACTCAAACATGAAAAAATCTATCCTCACATTTGCCTGGTGTTTTAGCTGCATCAGCGTGATCATGGCGCAAACCACCGACCCCGCTCCTTATTGCCGTCCCAACTATAAGCAGGGGGCATCTGCCAACGATAAAATCCACACCATCCGTCAGCTTGATGGCAGTTTTATTCATACGGCCACATCCTTTTACCAAAACAGCCAGTACACATTTTATAACAATGAAGCGCCAATTGTTTTAGAAAAAGAAAGCAGCAATCTCTTCGAAATTACCGGACAGAAAACAACTCAGGAATTAGGAGTATTCTTTTGGGCCGATACGGGGCGCAACGACCAATTCCACGATCAATTTGATCTTATCAGCGAGCGGCAAAGGATGCAGGACAACTATTGGGCATGCACACTCATAGTCAATATTCCGGCGACGATAGATACAGGATTAATGCGCGTACGCATCGCATCATTTCATTACGATCATGGCATGGGCATCAGCGCATGTCCTACCGGCTATCAAAACAGCGCGTCTCCGGAGCTGGGCGAGACAAGGGATTTCATGGTGCATATCGTTCCGAAGGGTACAACCCAGGTTATGGACCAACAGACCCGGCAACAAAAAGGATTCAAACTCTATCCAAACCCGACACGTGACCGCTTATATATCTATACCGATCCTGCCAATAATGGCAGTGCATATCAAGCGCGCATCACAAACATGACCGGCTCGGTTTTGTCGAATACGAATATCGCAGACGACCAAAGCATCAATATATCCAGCTTGCCGGCAGGTGTATATCTGGTGACGGTATTAGAAGCAGGCAAGGTCATGGGAACACCACAGAGACTAATTATACAATAATACATTGATTCAGCGAGCCTCCTTACTATTGAAGCCACCTGAACTGCTCGCACGGGAATATTCCAAATACCTCTAATTATGAACCTCCTCACCGAATGGTGAGGAGGTTCATAATTAGAGGTATTACCAACACTGACTATTAAGCTTACCGCTGCCGTCAAAACACAGGCACACATACGCCAAGGTAAACCCGGAATGTCCCGTCTTTAATATCGATTATATCCGTAGGGTCGTTCTGGTTCACCAGTTCCCCTGTGAACGTACCGCCAACCGCATATTTTGGAGACATGTAACTGCCATCGCCATGATGGTCTACTCTGTACAACGTTGCCGTACCACTGGCACCGGATGTTACGTAAGTCTGCCCATTAGCAGGCAGCTTAAACTCCAGGTAAATCCCATTCTCGTCCGTAGAATTTTGTACGGGGAAAGGCGTCGCCGACTCCAACCAACGGAAATTATCGTCACAATCGCTGTTAATACCATCCGACACATCTGCATCAGAGCAGCCGGTAAATGCGATATATAGCTGATCTTCCTGAGTTAACGTCTCAAATACAAAGCCAGCGGTGGCCTGTTGCTTGGCGCCATTAGCACACGGAGACTCCGATCCTCCGCCACTATATCTGAGCCGATAGTTCAAACTTCCGTCGGTCCATTCAGTCAGCGTACCGTTGATAGTTGCCTGAAAAAAGATAGCGCCAGCGGATGGGCCGCTGGGGTTACCACCACCACTGCCGGTACCACTCCCCCCGCCGCTTCCACCACCCGAATTGTTGCCGCCCTGTCCCTGAGGAGCCGGATTCGCGTTCTTATTCTTCGAACACGACATAGGTAAAATCACAACGGTTCCGATAAGGAACAAAAACACGTAAAGCGATTTATGCATTCTACTAAACTTTTAAGGCGTGAAAATAGAAATCTTTCGTTACTTTAATAGGTTAATAAGTGTATTATTTGCCAAACCGACAAAAATGCCGAAATACGCCAGTTCGTAGATCTTGACAATCTATCAGAACAACGACCATTCGCGCGTACCCACCCGGTTATTTTCCTCGTTGGCGTAACAAACGTAATCTCCAGATGGACAGACTACACACGCTCTACTATTTCCTCGATCTGGCCGGCACCTTCGCATTCGCCATCAGCGGCGCCACTGCGGCGAGGCAGCGGGGGCTGGACCTGTTTGGCATCTGCGCCATTGCTTTTACCGTAGCCTGCGGCGGCGGCATCATCCGCGATCTTTGTATTGGCGCCATCCCGCCCGCGGGGCTCTCCAACTGGCCCTATCTGCTTACGGCCATGATCGCCGCTGCAACTACCATAGGCCTCTATCCGGTTGTCCGGAAAATGAAACAACCGGTATTGTTCTTCGATGCGCTGGGCTTGTCTTTGTTCGCCGTGACCGGCGCACAGAAAAGTCTGGCATTTGGGCATAATGCAGAAGTAGCCATTCTCTTGGGCATTATTACCGCCGTGGGTGGTGGCGTGCTGCGGGATGTACTGCTCAACCGGATCCCGGTGATTCTGGAAAAAGAGATCTATGCCTCCGCCGCGCTGGTCGGAGCTTCCATTGTAGTAGCTGGTGATTATTTTAACTGGCTCTCGCCCGACTGGATGTCTGTTATCGCGTTGGTTGTATGCTGCGGATTACGTTTACTGGCGCTTCGCTTTCACTGGAACCTGCCGGTATATGCGAATAAGAAAGCGGACTAAGCATTGCCGGCATTGCAAAGCGCAACCCACGTATTGCGAGGCATAGCCGAAGCAATCCCAGCCTGCCAATGCGACTTAACACTATATCCACCCTTTCTCCAGCCCCAGCTGCACAAGCTGCAATATGGAACTGGTATTTGTCTTCCTCAATATGTTTTTACGATGAGTGGAAACAGTAGCTATACTAATATTGAGCAATGCTGCTATTTCTTTGGAAGTATGGTTACGTGCCAGCAGTTGAAAAATCTGTTGTTCCCTCCTGGAAAGCACATCACTATAAGGCGTTAACGAACGGATGGGGTCAACATCTATATAAGAGGCTTCCCCCTCCAGCCCTATCAGCGACAACACCATTTTATTATTCTGCTTCAGATGGGTGATGTCGGTAAATACCACGAAAGTTCTCAGCACCGCTCCGTCCTCATCGCTTTGTATAGGGATCACCTGCTGGAGCAAGCGCTTGTATCCATTATTCTTGCAGCGCATCCTGAAATCGTAGCGGGTCTTGTATTTCATCACTTTTTCGGTGGGTAGGTTCTTCCAGAATTCGGTAATAGTAGCTTCAAAATTCAGGTAGTTCCGGATATCATCGGGATGAATATTTTCCAGGAAAAGTTCCAGCGTAAATTCCTCAGGAGTGTAACCCAGCAGATTTGTAATGGAAGCGTTCGTATAATCCATCCGCATTTCAGGCGGGCAAAAGATAAAATAACAATAGTCGCCCACCTGGAAGATATTGAGCATTTTCTTGTAGATCTCAATTTCTACCTGCAGCTCGCCGGCTTCTTTATAGTGTCCGATTTCTTTCCATACTTTTTCAGCTTTGTCAAACGTAAGTTTATTCATCTTAGTTGCTATTTTCTATACAAACTGTTTCGAGTGGGATACTCTAATGTAGAATATCTTTTATAGAAAGTCAAGAAAAAACACCCGCTGCAGGGGATTTCCTATGCCGGGAGCATCAAGTAGTTTTGACGGAAATGAGTTTTAACCATTGCTTATTGCAAATTATTTATTCCGGTGAAATGACC
>JBEBVQ010000021.1:0-14986 GCA_040392625.1 Taibaiella soli
TTAGCTGATGTGCTAATGATTCCTCGCGACAGATATTAGCTACTCAGCACATTGGCTGATTAGCTAATTACACTCCGCTGCCGCATCGCCTCATACAAGATCATCCCGGTAGCAACCGACACATTCAGCGAATCAAAACTACCCGCCATCGGTATATGGATCAGTTTGTCTGCACGGCGGACCACATCTTTGCTGATCCCCTTGCCTTCTGCTCCCATAACAATTGCCGAAGGAATGGTAAGATCCGTTTCATGCACCGGTACACTTCCTTTCATCTGTGTACCGAGGATCTGGATCCCGTTAAGCCGCAGCACATCTACCGCCTGTTCTACCGAGGGAATGCGGCACAACAGTATCTGGCGCAAAGCGCCTGCCGATGCTTTTACAGCTTCTTCGGTAAGTGAAGCTGCATTGGAGGTAGGCAGGATCAGCCCGTGAGCGCCGCAGCATAATGCCGTGCGGGCAATGGCGCCAACGTTCCGGACATCCGTGATGCTGTCCAGCAAAATAAACAACGGTGTTTGCCCCTGCTCCACCACATATGAAATGGCGGCCTGTAATTCTATATATTGCAATACCGATGCCCAGCCTACCACGCCCTGGTGCGGTACTTTGGTAAGACTATTGAGTTTTTCGGCAGGCACCTGGCTTACAGGAATATGCTGCGCACGGGCAAGCTGTTTGATCTCTTGAATCTCCGGCCCGGTAGCCGTCCGCAGCACAAATAATTTCTCTATGGCAGCGCCCTGCTGAAGGGCTTCCAGCACCGGTTTCCGGCCAATCAGCAAAGGGAGGGAGTGTTTCAAATTGAAAATGGAAAGTTGAGAATGAAAAGTTGAAAGTTGAGAATGGAAAATGAATTTTCAACTTTCCATTTTCAATTCTCAATTGATTAAGCCATGTTATGAAATACGCGTTGTACATCGTCGTCCTGCTCCAGGCGCTCGATCAGCTTGAAGACATCGTCGGACTGCTCTTCATTTAACTCAACCGTATTCAGTGGTATCCATTCCAGCTCTGCCGAAATGGGTATAATGCCTTTTTCTTCCAGCGCCTTTTGCAGACTGCCGAAATCATTGAATGCACAACGGGCGATCAGGTTACCTTCACTGTCTTCTCCTAATTCATCCAGTCCTGCATCAATCAGTTCCAGCTCGAGCTCATCTGCATCAAGTCCCTCCGGGTTGAGCTTGAATACGCCCATATGTTTGTACAGAAAGGATACGGAGCCGCTGTTACCCAGGGCGCCGCCTCCTTTATTGAAATGGGAACGCACATTGGCAACGGTGCGTGTAGTATTGTCTGTAGCTGTTTCTACCAGCAGGGGCACGCCATGGGGTGCATAGCCTTCGTAGAGCACCTCGTCATAGCTGCTGGTGTCTTTGCCAAGTGCATTTTTGATCGCGCCTTCCACACGCTCTTTAGGCATATTTACGCTCTTGGCATTCTGCATGATGCGACGCAGCATCGGATTATTGTCGGGGTCAGGACCGCTTTTTTTGACCGCAATAGCAATCTCTTTACCGATACGTGTAAACTGTTTGGCCATACGGTCATACCGTGCAAACATCTTGGATTTACGGACTTCAAATATGCGACCCATACTGGAATTTTATTCGTTTTTATGATGACACAAAAGTAACAAAACAGGGGAATTTGAAAATGAGAGAATTTGAAAATTGTCTGAATCACGGATTAGGTGGATTAAAGGATTCCACGGATTTTAATCCGTGCCATCTGTGTAATCCGGACAAATCCGTGGTTCAGACAATAAAAGTATCGTAAAAAAAGAGGCTGCCTGATTCTCAGACAGCCTCCGGAAAAATTATAAACGAAACAACTAAGCTTTATCTTCTGCTGTGCCTTCTTCTGCTGCAGGAGGAGTAGCTTCTTCTTCAGTAGCAGGCGCCTCTTCAGCGGCAGGTACTTCTTCAGTAGTAGCGGCAGCAGGTGCAGCTTCAGCAGCAGCCTGTGTTTCTTCTGCTTTTTTGGCGCTGCCACGACGGCTGCGGCGAGTCTTCTTCGCACCGGCATCTTTGGCATCTTTCTGATACAGTTCGTTGAAGTCAACCAGCTCGATCATTGCCATCTCAGCAGCATCGCCGAAACGATTTTCAAGTTTGATGATCCGGGTGTACCCACCGGGGCGGTTTCCTACTTTATCTCCAATCACACCAAACAGCTCTTTGATCGCTTCTTTGTTCTGCAGATAGCTGAACACAACACGGCGGTTGTGCGTCGTATCTTCTTTAGAGCGGGTGATCAGCGGCTCTGCGTAAACACGCAATGCTTTTGCCTTGGCCAGTGTCGTAACGATACGCTTGTGCTCGATAAGCTGGCTGGCCAGGTTGCTCAGTAAAGCCCGGCGGTGTGATGCCGTACGGCTCAGGTTTTTGATTTTGTCTCCGTGACGCATGACTATGAGTGTTTAATAAGCCTTACACCGTGTCAAGGAATTGCAAGGCTGCTCCCGCTGCGATCCATCTGATGCACAGACCGGGATATTTGTTAACAATAAAAAAACTTCTGGCAGCCCCGGCAGGTCCGGGACACTGCCGTAAACTATTCTTCTCTCAGGTTGTATTTAGCAATGTCCATGCCGAAACCCAGTCCGCGTTCCTGCAATACCTGCTCAATCTCAGAAAGTGATTTCTGCCCGAAATTGCGGAATTTCATCAGCTCTTCCTGAGTATATTGTACCAGCTCGCTCAGAGAATTGATCTTGGCGGCTTTCAGGCAGTTGAAAGCGCGTACCGACAATTCCAGGTCTTCCAACGGAGTGCCCAGTGTCTTACGCAATTGCAGCGTTTCCTCGTCAACAACCGATTCACGCTCTTCATGCTTCGTATCCAGCGAAATATTTTCGTCAGTAATGATCATCAGGTGCTGGATCAGGATACGGGAAGCTTCTTTCACTGCTTCTTCGGGATGGATCGTACCATCGGTAATGATTTCCATTACCAGCTTTTCGAAGTCGGTGCGCTGTTCCACACGGGTATTCTCAATATTGTACTTTACATTCTTGATCGGTGTAAAGATAGAATCGATCGCGATGATGCCCAGCGGCGCTTCTTTGGGGCGGTTTTCTTCTGCAGGTACATAACCGCGCCCCTTACCGATATGTATTTCGATATGGAAAGTAGTGCCCGGCTCCATATTGCAGATGATCAGACCGGGGTTCATCACTTCGAAATTCGGTGTTGCCTCTCCGATCATAGCCGCTGTAAACGCTTCCTGACCTTTGATCGTCAGATCAATCTTATCGCCGGTCACGTCTCCATCCACCTTTTTCTTCAACCGCACCTGCTTCAGGTTCAGGATGATCTCCGTAACATCTTCAAGCACGCCTTTAATAGTAGCAAACTCGTGATCGGCGCCTGCTATTTTGATGGCAGTGATTGCATAGCCTTCGAGTGAAGACAGCAATACACGACGAAGGGCATTACCTATGGTAACGCCATAACCCGGCTCCAGCGGACGGAATTCAAACTGGGCCTCAAAATCAGTTACTTTTTGCAGAACGATTTTGTCCGGCTTCTGAAAGTTCAATATAGCCATATTGCTTGTGTATTGAGTTGTTTACATTTTAAAATACCATCTTATTCCCTGCCTGTAAAACAGGCGCCGCGCACTCAGGGGATCGGGGTGCTCGCCCCTCCCGCAAATTCCCGCGGTTGATACAAAGACAGAATAAATAAAGAATGTTTTTTAAAAAAGTAATGCCTCCGTATATACTACCGGTGGCATTACCACTGCTATTATTTGGAATATAATTCCACGATCAGTTGTTCTTTGATATTTTCCGGTACGTTATCACGCTCCGGATGTGCCAGGTAAGTGCCCTTCAACTCTTTTTCGTTAAACTCGACCCAATTGATCCGCGGGGCTTTGGGGCGTACCAGGCTGATTACCGTTGTATTCAGTTTGCTCTTCGGCTTAAGCTCGATCACATCACCCGGTTTAAGACGGTAAGAGGGAATATTCACAATCTCCCCGTTCACCATCACATGCTTATGCGACACAAGCTGGCGCGCGGCGGGGCGTGTGGGTGCGATACCCATACGATAAACCGTATTATCCAGGCGGCTTTCCAGCAGCCTGATCAGGTTTTCACCGGTAGAGCCTTTCTGGCGGTTAGCTTCAACGTATGTATTACGGAATTGTTTTTCCAGTACGCAGTAAGTATATTTAGCTTTCTGCTTTTCCTTTAACTGGATAGCGTATTCACTTTGTGTTTTACGCCTTTTTGAATTACCGTGCTGGCCCGGAGGGGTGCTGTTCTTTTGCAGGTTCTTTCCTGAGCCGAGGATCGGTTCGCCGAAAATACGGCAGATTCTGTTTTTTGGTCCTGTGTAACGTGCCATGATTCGATTTTTGATTTCAGGCCATCCGTCTCATTTAAAAATCGAAACCGGATCCGGAGGCCAGCCCTGGTAAACAGGGATTGGTTAATAAATATTATTGTAACGTAGAGACAGGGCATGCCCTGTCTCTACGTTGCGGTTATACCCTTCTTTTCTTGGGCGGGCGGCAGCCGTTGTGCGGCAGCGGCGTAATATCCTTGATAGACATTACCTCAATACCCGATTGAGCCAGGGCGCGGATCGCGCCTTCGCGGCCGGCTCCCGGCCCTTTTACAAAAACATCCACTTTCTTCACACCGGCGTCCAGCGCTACCTTACCACAGTCCTGAGCGGCTTGCTGGGCTGCATAGGGTGTGTTTTTCTTGGAACCGCGGAAACCCATTTTACCGGCAGACGACCAGGAGATCACCTGACCGCTTTTGTTCGTGATGCTGATGATAATGTTGTTGAACGTTGCGCTGATATGCACATCCCCTACCGGGTCAACTTTTACGATGCGCTTTTTAGCAGCGGCTTTTGCAGATGCTTGTGCTTTGGCCATTTTGTGTTTAAAATAAGGTAATCAATGATCAATACCGGAGCGATCCGGCCCTGCCATTCCTCCCCGCTGCAACCGTACGGATCCGGAATGTTACAGAAATTATTTCTTGGCTGCTTTCTTCTTACCGGCAACAGTTTTGCGCTTCCCTTTACGGGTACGGCTGTTGGTACGTGTACGCTGGCCGCGTAAAGGCAGGCCTTTACGGTGACGGACACCACGGTAACAGGCGATATCCATCAGGCGTTTGATATTCATTTGGACTTCAGAACGCAACTGACCTTCTACCTTGAACTCGCTGTTGATGACATTACGGATGGCCGTCTGCTCATCATCATTCCATTCGGCGGCTTTCTTATCAAAGTCAATACCCGACTTCTCGAGAATGTACTGAGCCGTGCTGCGGCCAATACCATAAATATAGGTCAGCGCGATCTCGCCGCGCTTATTCTTCGGAAGGTCAATACCAGCTATACGGGCCATGTATTATACTATATTTTAATTTCAGTTAATTAATATTACCCCTGACGTTGTTTAAAACGGGGATTCTTTTTGTTAATAACATACAATTTACCTTTACGGCGTACGATCTTGCAATCTACACTCCGCTTTTTTATGGACGCTCTTACTTTCATATTTCCGGATATTAAATTCAGTTTATTTATAACGATATATGATACGACCCCGGCTCAAATCATAGGGGCTCATTTCCACGCCAACCTTATCACCCGGCAGGATACGGATATAGTGCATACGCATTTTACCGGATATTGTAGCGATTATTTCGTGCCCGTTTTCAAGACGAACGCGAAACATAGCATTAGATAATGCTTCCACGATTACGCCGTCCTGTTTGATTAAAGACTGTTTAGCCATATTTAAAAAGGACTGCAAAGGTAAAGAGAAATATTTTATTTCCAAAACTCTTTTCATCGCTACTTATTAAAAAATGTGTGAAATGTGGCAGATGTGTGGAATGTGTCGGATATGTTCCGCACTTGACACATTAAACACATTTGGCACATTCCACACATTTGTCACATTAAGTATATTTTGTTCCCTTTCGTTTTTTGCTAACCGATAACAATGGCAGTGCCGTCAAACCCTTAACTTGCGGCATAATATGGAACGCAAAAAAGCAGCCCTGAAACGCCCCAGGTTATTTAAACGACTGAGAGACCCTTACCGCATGGTACTGATCAACGATCAGACATTGGAAGAAGTGGCTGCTTTCCGGCTTACCAAAAGTAGCGTTTATATCCTCTTCAGCACACTGTTTGTTACTATAATCCTTGTCACGGTGGCGATATTACTGTTCACGCCGCTCAAATATTATATTCCCGGCTATGGCGACAACAAAACCCGGGTGCAGGTCATTCGGCTGAAACAGACCGTGGACTCCCTGACCGATATGATAGCAGCCGAGCAAAGACAAATGAATGATATACGCATGGTGATCATGGGCGATTTCAAAGGACTGGAAGATACGGCCATGCTCCGGCCGGAACAATTGAAAAGAGATGCCCCGAAGGGTATCCTCCCGGGGGCAGAGGAAATAAAAAAAGATGCTTTGCGAAAGAAATAGGATCTATTTAATTAGCCGATGTGATAATTAGCTGATCAGCTAATTATCCCTCGCGACAGACATTAGCTTATCAGCACATCAGCTAATTGGCTAATTTAAAACGCCGGGATCATGAAAAATGACCAGAAAAGATACATCTCCGCTATGCGCTATGCCGGCCTCGGCGTACAATGGTTTGTGCTGCTGGGAGCCGGTGTCTGGGGTGGCATGAAGCTGGACGAGCAAACAGGCTGGTCATTCCCGGTCCTGACCATATGCCTACCTTTGCTCGCGCTTGGCATTTCTTTATGGCAATTGATCAGAGAACTGGGGAAACCCGATAAACGAACGTAACAACACACAGCTAATACCGCACCATGAAAAACCGCGCCCTGCTATATATCATGATATGCTTTATCCTGCTGCAGGCAGTATTTTATCTGCTGCATCAGTCATACCCGGACTACAGCTTACCCACACTCAGCGTGGGCAACGGCATTATGGCCGGCTTATGCCTGATCACTTTCTACATGGTAAAAAAACAGACCGACCGGAGGCCGGAAGCTTTTGTGCGGGCCGTGTACGGCGCCACATTGCTCAAGCTGATGGTCTGCCTGACGGCAATCCTCGTATTCGTACTGCTCAATCGCAGTAACCTGCATAAGCCGACGTTATTTATACTCTTCGGCATTTATGCGGTCTATACAGGAATGGAAACAGGGTTGTTGTCCCGGCAGGTTAGAAAAACAAAATAAGCGGTTCATCCATGCGCAAACAGGAAACAAGCATTACTGCATTGAAGCAGTTCCTGCCTCCGGGAACATTCAACCTGGTGGCTCCGTTTTTTCAGACACATGTCATCCATCTTACGCTTACGCATGAGCGAAAAAGCGTACTGGGCGACTATCGCCACCCTACCCGGCAGACGCCGTACCACAGGATCAGTGTGAACGTAAATCTGAACCCTTACAGCTTTCTCATTACACTGCTGCATGAGCTGGCCCACATGCTCACCTTTGTTCATTTCAAACATACCGCTGCGCCGCACGGACGGGAGTGGAAGACCCAGTTCAGGCATATCCTTTTCCCTTTTCTGGGGAAAGGATTTTTCCCGAAAGAAGTAGAAAAAGCGTTACTGGCCTATATCCATAATCCCGCCGCCAGCACCTGCACCGATCCCAATCTGTTCAAAGCTCTGTATGTATATGATGAGCGAAAGCCCGGACACCGGCTGGTAGATGACCTGAAGCCGGGGCAGTATTTCATAATAGAAGACGGGCGGGCATTTGAACGACTGGAAACATTGCGTACCCGCGTACGCTGCCGTGAGGTAAAGACCGGCAGGATGTATTTTTTCCAGGGGATTGTTGAGGTGAAAATGGTGCGGGGAGGCGTTGGGAATTTGAAAATTTGAAAATGTCAATAAGCATCGTTTTAATTAGCTAATCAGCCAGTGTGTTGATTAGCTAATATCTGCCGCGAGGGATCATTAGCACATCAGCTAATTATCACATTAGCTAATTAAAATGATCGTTTTTTCAACATTAAGACATTAAGGAATTAAAGACATTTAGATCAATGCATTCTTAATGATCTCAATATCTTAATGCTTTAATGGTTCATAAAAATGCATTTCCATACATCACCACATAGCCTTAACTTTGAGCACACCATTATTGATATTGTAACGTATGACAGCCGGCAACCTGTCCGATATAAATATTAAATCCCGCGCAGCAGCCTGGGCTATCGGCATACACCTTGTATTGCTGCTGCTCTTTATTTTCCTCAGATATACTTTACCGCCACCGGAACCGCTCCGGGAAATGGGCATTGAAGTGAATCTGGGTACGGATCCGGACGGGAGTGGCGATGACCAGCCTATGGCAATAGATGACCCTGCTGCAGAACGTGCGCAGCAGCGGTACCGTACCGCTTCGGCACATCAGCCCGACGGCCTGCCGGACATGGAGCGGTCTGATGACCCCGATGCCCCTGAGGTCGGCCCGGTCAGCAACCGGAATAACCGGCAACAAAATACAGCAGCACAACAGGACCGTCGCCGGCAAACCAATCGCCGGGAGCAGCAGACAAGCAATCAGACACAACCGCAACGTCCACGTTACGTATATAGCGGCAGTACCGGAGCCGGTGGCAACCGGGCAGCAGCAGATCATGCAGGCAGCAGTGAAGGAAATACAACAGGCAGCGGAGACCGCGGCGTACCCGGCGGCACACCCGGCGCCGAAAACTATGAAGGCAGCCCCGGCAACGGCTCCGGCGGGATCAGCCATTCGCTTCGCGGCCGTACCATTTCCCCTGCACGGTTCGAAGCTGAGTTCCGCGAAGGCGGAAAGGTTGTCGTGCAGGTAACGGTAGATCGTGACGGGAATATCCTGGACGCCAAAGTGAAAAGCGCACCCAATGCCGAACTCAGACGTATCGCCCTGCAAAAGATCAAACAAGCCCGGTTCTCCAAAACAACAAGCGGCGAGCCACAGGCATTCGGAGAAGTTACCATTATTTTTAAAGCCCGCTCCTGACATTCACCTTATGGAGGATAGATACCGGCAAACACTCGATTATCTGTACACACGACTTCCCATGTTTTCGCACATGGGGAAAGATGCCATTAAAAAAGACCTCGGCAATACCCGGCAACTGTGTGCAGTATTAGGGACGCCACACGAAAAATTCAAATCCATACATATCGCCGGCACGAACGGGAAAGGCAGCGTGAGCCATATGCTGAGCGCCGCGCTGCAGCATGCCGGATACAAAACCGGGCTTTACACCTCTCCGCACCTGGCAGACTTCCGGGAGCGTATCCGGATCAACGGTAAGCCGGTAAGCACATCCTGGGTCTGTGATTTTGTGGATCATCACCGGGAGGACATTGAGCAGATTGCGCCCTCATTCTTCGAGATAACGGTTGCCATGGCGTTTGCTGCATTTGCCGAAGAACAGGTAGATGTTGCTATTATCGAAACAGGACTGGGCGGGCGGCTTGACAGCACCAACGTCATCACCCCCATCCTCTCTGTGATCACCAATATCAGCTACGACCATAAGGATATGCTTGGCGATACCCTTGCTGCCATCGCCGCAGAGAAAGCAGGTATCATCAAACCCAAGACCCCTGTCCTGATCGGGGAGCAGCATGATGAAACCGAACGGGTATTTTTTGAACACGCCTTCAGGCAGCAAAGTCCTGTTTACTATGCCGGCAATGCATGGGAGCTTGTAAAGACAGGTCAGGATATGGAAAGACAGAGATACAAAGCCGTGCATAACGGCAGGAGGACCCTGTACGACCTGCAGACCGACATGACCGGAAACTATCAGGCGCATAATATAAAAACCGTACTCGCAGCCACAGAAATACTGGATAGCCGGGAAGATATAAACCTCCCGATTTCCGGCGTACTGGAAGCTTTGGGGCGGGTGAAAGAATTAACCGGGCTTCGCGGACGGTGGGATATCCTGCAGCAGCAGCCGCTGATCATTGCAGACGTGGCACATAACCCTGCCGGTCTGCAGGAGGTGATGCGCCAATGGGCGGAGGTGACTGCCCGGCACAAGTATATCCTGATCAGCTTTGTGCGGGACAAAGATATTCATGCTGCGCTGGCATGCTTCCCGAAAGATGCCAGCTATTATTTCACACAGGCACAGATACCGAGAGCCTTACCCGCATCCGAGCTGGAACAGATCGCAGCAGCACACGGCCTGAAGGGCACAGCATTCCCTAATGCCGGAGATGCATTGAAAGCAGCTCGCGCTGCAATGACGAACGAAGATGCACTGCTGATCACCGGCAGCTTCTTTGTGATCGGAGCATTTTTACTGGAACAGGAGCGCCAGTTTGTTTGAAAATATATTTAATGTAATGAATGTGTTCATGTAACGACATATTAAACCGATCTATTTAATTAGCTAATCAGCCAATGTGCTGATTAGCTAATATCTGTCGCGAGGGATCATTAGCACATCAGCTAATTATCACATTAGCTAATTAAAACGATCATTACCTCCTAACCTTTTTCCTTAAAAACCCACTGCATGAAGCAACTACTCATTACCATCTGCACCCTCCTGCCCTGCCTGAGCTTTGCGCAGGAAAATCCTTACCGCATTTACGATACACGCCAGCAAAAGGAAATTACGATCCATGATATTGTGCGGGCTTTCGACGAAGCCGATGTATTGTTTTTCGGAGAAGATCATGGCGATTCTATCGGGCATGCATTGGAGCTTCAATTGCTGGAAGCCTGCTTCCGTGCATATGGCTCATCGCTGATCCTGAGCCTGGAAATGTTTGAGACAGATGTGCAATTAATATTGGACGAATATACCGGCGGCATTATCCGGGAGAAGAACCTGATGAAAGATGCGCGTCCCTGGAAGAATTACCAGGATTACCGGCCACTGGTAGCGTTTGCCCGTGAACATGGCATACGTATCATTGCGGCCAATGCGCCATCCCGCTATACCAATGCCGTAACTGCAAACGGACTGCAGATACTCGACCGGCTCGATAAAAGAGGCAAAGCCTGGCTCCCACCCTTGCCTATCGATACTGCTACGGGCAGATACCATGAAAAATTCCAGGGCATATTGGGGGGGCACGGCGCTATGGGCGGTATGCAGCTTTACCAATCACAGAACCTGTGGGATGCAACTATGGCCTGGTCGGTATATAAAGCCCTCCGTGCAAACCGCGGCAGCAAGGTGCTGCACATCAACGGACGGTTCCATACGGATGAAAAGCTCGGGATCATGTCCCAGCTGGCACGCTATGCGGGAAAAAAGAAAGTGCGCATGCTGAATATTTCGTCATTCCCCGATGCTTCATTCCGGGAGGCCGTATGGGAAACACACAAGGCGCTGGGAGATTTCATCATACTTACCGAGCCGGAAGCAAAGCAGGAACAGACCGACGGCAATTAGGCAAACAACCGGCTCAGGTAGAATATACCCGCAGCCAGTACCGCACTCACCGGTATCGTAAGCACCCATGCCCATATCAGGCTCACCGTAACGCCCCAGCGTACGGCCGACAAACGCTTGGTAGCGCCTACACCAATGATGGCGCCGGTGATGGTATGCGTAGTACTTACAGGTATCTTCAGGTTCTCTGAAAGGAACAGTGTCAGCGCACCCGCAGTTTCCGCAGCCACACCTTCAAAAGGCGTTACCTTAGTGATGCGCGTACCCATAGTTTTGATGATCTTCCACCCGCCGCTCAATGTACCGATGGCAATAGCGGCGTAGCACGACAGCGGCACCCAGTCGGGCATCTCATCGAAATGCTCAATCTGTCCGCCGGCAATCAGCGCCACCGTGATAATACCCATCACCTTCTGGGCGTCATTCCCGCCATGACCGATACTGAAGGCTGCCGATGATACAAGCTGCATCCGCTTGAACCAGGTCTGCGAACGCGCCATATTCAGGCTGCTGAGGAATAGCGTGAACGTACTCATGGATATCAGGATCAACCCGATCAGCAGCCATTTAAAATTATGACTGTAAAAAATAACTTTTGCAATGTATGATTCATAATGCGATTTCAGCACTTCGGGGTTCGTTTCCAATGTAAAAGCCAGGATAATGCAGGTAACGACAATGACAGCAACAGAAACAATCTTGGGGCCGGAACCTTTCCGGAAAGAATTGATAAACCATAATGACATGATGAATGCCATGATCATACCCACCAGGGGAGCCAGCACGATGAAGCTGACCGTTTTGATCACCGGTTCGGGGTTAATGGAATAAAATCCCGCATTAGCGATCGCAGCGCCGGCAAAGCCCCCGATCAGGGTATGCGATGAGCTGGAGGGAATGCCGAACCACCAGGTAAGCAGGTTCCAGGCGATAGCAGCCAGCAGTCCGCAGGTAATGACCGGTAAGGTGATATAGGCTTCCTTTACCGTCTTGGCGATGGTGTTGGCAACACCATGATCCTTAAAAATGAAAAAGGCAACAAAGTTAAACATTGCTGCCCACAGCACTGCCTGGAAGGGAGTCAGCACTTTTGTAGAAACGATTGTGGCAATAGAATTGGCGGCATCATGAAACCCGTTGATATAATCAAAGATCAGAGCCAGCGCAATAATAACTATAAGTAAGACCGACATACGGCAGAATAAGCAGGTTAGGCGTATTTGATAATGATAGACTCAATAACGTTGGCAGCATCTTCGCATTTATCCGTTACCAGTTCCAGTTCTTCGTACAGATCTTTCTTCTTGATCAGCTCTACTGCATTTATAGAAGAAGAGAACAAAGCTGCTGTTCCTTTGTCTAACAGGTCGTCTGCCTCATTTTCAAAACTGTTGATCGCCACACAGCTATCGGTAATGGAGCGAAGGTGTTTCATATTACGCAGTTCGCTTACCGCACGGTGCAATGCACCCACCGAACCTTTGATCACATTTGCAAAGGAAATCGTGATCTCGTCGATGTCATCAATCTGATAATTAAGCATACGCTTTGCAGAGCCCCAGATAAAATCAGCCACATCATCCAGCGCCGTTGCCAGCGAATGGATATCCTCACGATCA
Organism: Taibaiella soli; assembly: GCA_040392625.1. Taxonomy (GTDB): domain Bacteria; phylum Bacteroidota; class Bacteroidia; order Chitinophagales; family Chitinophagaceae; genus JBEBVQ01. Next base: position 13,036 of record JBEBVQ010000021.1, read on the forward strand.
AAAGGGGTAATGAAATTGCGCCCCAGCTCTACAAAGATCCGGTGGGTGATCTCGTCATTATTATGTTCGAAGTCCTCAAGCGTCTGCAACAGCTTCCGGCGCTGGTTCCTGTCCTGCTCATGGAGCGCCTGCAACAGCAAATCAGACATTTTCATCAGACTTACTGTTGCCTCTTCAAACAAACCGTAAAATACACGGTCTTTAGGCAAAAACAATTTTATGAAACCAAGCGCCATATCTTTATTATGTTATGGAGCAAAATTACCGGGACAATACTGCTTTTTGATGCAAAAATGGAAACTTAATAATTTCTTAATAATGAAGTAATATACAAAATGTATCCATTCAATGTGGAAAAACTGACGAATGTGTCAACACGTTTTCCATCTTGAACACGTTTCACACATTTGTCACATTGATTGGATAGTTTCATACCCCGCATCCAACAAAATCGTACCTTAGCCGCCCGAAATTAACTATAACCGGAAAATCAAGACTGTACATGGCAAAAATCAAAGTAGTAAATCCCGTCGTAGAGCTGGACGGAGATGAAATGACACGCATCATCTGGAAATTCATAAAAGACAAGCTGATCCTTCCTTATGTTGACGTGGATATAAAGTACTATGACCTGGGTGTAGCGCACCGGGACGCCACCAACGACCAGGTCACCATAGATGCAGCCAATGCGATCCGTGAGCACGGTGTTGGTATTAAATGCGCCACGATCACGCCCGATGAAGCGCGGGTAAAGGAGTTTGGCCTGAAGCAAATGTGGAAAAGCCCCAACGGCACCATTCGTAATATCCTTGACGGGACGGTATTCCGTGAGCCGATCGTGATCAATAATATCCCCCGCCTGGTGACCAATTGGAATGCGCCGATCATCGTAGGCCGTCATGCATTTGGCGACCAATACCGGGCAACCGATTTTGTCACAAAAGGAAAGGGAAAGCTGACGATAAAATTTGAAGGAGAAAATGGTGAAGTGATCGAACATGAAGTGTATAACTTCAATAGCGACGGTGTGGCGCTGGCGATGTACAACACTGATGAGTCTATCCGTGGTTTTGCCCGTGCCTGCTTTAATATGGCGCTGCAAAAGAAATGGCCGCTGTATTTATCTACCAAAAACACGATCCTGAAAAAATATGATGGGCGGTTTAAGGATATCTTCGAAGAAATATACCAGCAGGAGTTCAAAGCCCTATTTGACGCAGAGAACCTGGTCTATGAGCATCGCCTGATCGATGATATGGTTGCCAGCGCCCTGAAATGGAACGGCAACTTCGTATGGGCCTGCAAAAACTATGACGGCGATGTGCAAAGCGATACGGTAGCGCAGGGATTCGGGTCGCTCGGACTGATGACCTCAGTGCTGATCACACCCGACGGCAAGACTATGGAAGCGGAAGCGGCACACGGCACCGTGACGCGCCACTACCGCGAGCATCAGAAAGGTAATCCGACATCCACTAACCCGATTGCATCGATCTTTGCATGGACGCGGGGACTGGCATTCCGCGGCAAGCTGGACGGCAACCAGGAGCTGATTGATTTCTGCCATGCGCTGGAGCAGGTATGCATTGAAACTGTAGAAAGCGGGAAAATGACCAAAGACCTCGCAGTATGCATCCACGGCAACAAGGTGAAACACGGGGAGCATTACCTCTATACCGAGGAGTTTCTGGATGCGCTGGATGCCGGCCTGAAGCAGAAGCGGTCTAACTGATTAATTAAAAATTGAAAGTTGAAAATGGAATTGCATCTTCAATGCTCCATTTTCAACTTTCCATTTTCCATATTGTGATCAACCGCTGTAGGGGCGAATAAACATTCGCCCTTAAACATTCGTCCTTAAATATTTACCCTTTATTGGGATCAAACGGAAAGTAGAGGGCGAATGTTTATTCGCCCCTACGGATTATCGCAAATAAAAAAGCGCTGTTAT
>JBEBVQ010000022.1:0-14185 GCA_040392625.1 Taibaiella soli
CATCACATTTCTCACATTTTGTCGTTGTCGTTTTTTTAAGAAATTATTGCAACATTGTTTCTTTTACCGAAAATGTTTGTATTATTGCAACATAATTGCACTAACATTCTTGACTCACAAAAAACACAGACATGAAAAAACTCTTAACGATTATGGGCGTCGCCGTGCTTGCTGTATCTGCACAGGCAGCAGAAGACACGCTGAAGAATCACGCTGATGGCCTGATCCTCGTATCAGACAAATATACCGGCGCCGGTGAATGGGGATACTTTCTGGGGCACAATCATCATGAGCAACAGCAGTTTGCCGAGAAGTATTATGTGGACGATCATGTGCACGTATTGGGTGTGGCCGTGCACCTGACGGGTACGGTGACTAATACGGACAATGAAGCTTACTGCCGTGCATTTGAAGTGGAGGCAGACGGATTGCCCGGGGCAGAGCTGGAGCATGGTCATATGGATTTCGGGGATTTGGACCTTGCCGGCGGGGTAAATATTATCTTGTTCCATGACGAGGCGCATGTCGAAGACAGCTTCTTCGTGTCATTTGACCTGGGCGACTATGCGCACGGCGGACAGGAAGGTGATACGATCGGTGTGTACTATGCACCCGACGGCTCCCGCAACAGCGCCGACCTTGCCCGGTTCGGCAGGAATGTGATCCAGGAGCACGGGCACGGCAGCGCCAACTGGTCGGATGTATATTCCCAGAGCTTCCTGAACCTGGCCACCCACCTCGCCATTTATCCCATTGTGGAATTTGAAGACCATCATAATAATATAAAGCAGGTTGCCGGTAAAACACTGGCAGTGGCGGCGCCCTATCCCAATCCCGCAGCAGGGAGCATTACGATCCCTTATACGGTGAAAAAAGGATCTGATGTGACCATTGAGATTACGGATATGGCGGGCCGGAAGGTGCAGGCCATATCAAAAGGGAATACGCCTGCCGGCAGCTATAGCGAAACGCTGGATCTGTCTCATTTCCATACCGGACTGTATTATGTTACGGTACGCACGGATTACGGCGCTTTGGCAGTGCGCATCTCTAAAATATAATAGTACATGCTCCTGTTGCAGCATACGGCACAGGAGCATTTTTTTATATTACCTTTGCAATCCGTATTTTATGAAATATTCTCTCTATATCATATTGCTGCTTTCCGGCCTTTGCTCCGGCTGCGATAAACCTGACAACGATCCGGAACCTGTTGTGCCGGGTGTCACCGGGCCGGTGATCACGGTAACGGAAAAGTCCGTACCTGACGTGACGGCTTCCGTCTGCGGCGTTTCATATGATAATGTGCTGAAGATAGCTGCGGGAGCGACATTGCAAATGAAGATACGGTTTCAGAGCAACCGGGAATTATCGCAATATAAAATAGATGTGCACAACAATTTTGACTGCCATACCCACGGGCGTGTAGCGGCAGCATCTACTCCCTGGAAGCTGTCTGAGACCGTGGATATATCCGGTACGGATACTACGATAACAAAGAATATGGCAGTGCCTGCCGATGCTGCTGCGGGTAATTATCATTTTATGATCCGCCTGCTGGATGCTACGGGTAATGAAGCTGATTTTGTAGAGTACAATGTGATCGTGTTTAACCCGGATGATGCGGAGCCGCCGGTGATCAGCATAACAGAACCGGCACAGGATTCCATTGCGCTCGCAGCCGGCAGCATATTGAATATCGAAAGCTTGATCACGGACAATAAATCCCTGGACAACGGCAAATATGAGCTTACCTATACAGATGCCAATGGTACGGAGTACAAGCTGGAGCAGAAACAGATCGCGGCAGGTACAGGCACAAGCTGGCTGCTGAAAACCACTTACACCATTCCCACATATGCGGTAAAAGGGGCCGCCACGTTTTATATTAAAGCCTATGATGCGGTAAATAATGTGGGCATCAGGACATTTAAAGTATCTATTCTCTGATTGCGGATGAGGCAGTGGTCATGGTTTATTCTGGTTGCGGTGTTGCTTTCTGCCGGTGCACGGGCACAAATCTCTCCGGATACGACCTATTCGCTTGAGGGTGTGGAAGTGCGCACGGACCGGAAATCGACTGTGCCTGCAGGGAATACACTGGATTTTATTTACCTGAGCAAAAGCGCCCTGCTCAAAAATCAGGGCAATACATTTATCAATACGCTTGAAAAACTACCGGGCATCAGCTCCATCAATACCGGCGTTGGCATCTCCAAACCGGTGATCCGCGGGCTGAGCCTGAACCGTGTGATCGTGAACGAATACGGGATCAAGCAGGAAGGGCAGCAGTGGGGCGTTGATCACGGGCTGGAGATAGACCAGTTTAATGTGGACCAGGTGGAAGTCCTCAAAGGGCCGGTTTCCTTATTATACGGCGCGGACGGCATCGGCGGCGTCATCAATATATTACCGCCGCTCATCCCGGAGAAAAATACGTTTGGCGGCGAAGCACTGGTCAATTATAAATCGAACAACGACCTGTTTGGCGCCAGCCTGAGGCTGCAGCAGAATACCAATGATTTTTACACTATAGTCCGTGCCACCTGGCAGGATTACGCGAGCTATCGTGTACCGACAGATGAATTTACCTACAACAGCTACCAACTGCCGATATATAATCGGAGGCTGAAAAATACGGCGGGCAGGGAACACAGTATTTCCGTGCTGAACGGCATCCGCCGCGACTGGGGGCACAGCAATCTTTACATCTCAAACTACAACCAACATGCAGGTTTCTTTACCGGGGCGTTTGGTGTGCCCCGCGCTTACCAGCTTGCCGATGACGGAAAGCCGCGCAGCATTGGGCTGCCCTACCAGACGATCAATCATTTGAAGATCGTTTCCAACACGCATTTCCATTTTCACCGGAATATACTCGAGGTGGATCTGGGGTACCAGCACAACCGCCGGCAGGAATTATCATTGCCGCATGCACATGGCAACGGGCCTGCTCCGGAAGGTAACCTGGCGCTGCAATTGGATCTGCACACGCTGACGGGAAATGTGCGTTATAAATTCCACCCGCTGGAGGCATGGGAGGTGATTACGGGTGTATCGTTACAGCACCAGGAAAATATTCGTGACGGATATGAATTCCTGATACCCGGCTATAAAGTTACGCAGGGTGGGGTATATGTATTCTCGGAGTATAAGATTACCGACCGCTTCCTGGTATCGGGAGGCGCACGGGCAGACGCTGCGGATCAGAGAGCAGACCGCTCTTATGTACGGTTATACAACGACGACGGCGCACTGACCGGTGTGCAGCAGCGCAGTCCGCAGATCCTGCGGCAGTATGTGAACGGCTCCGGATCCCTCGGTATTGCCTGGACCCTTGCTGATGCGTGGAAGCTGAAGACCAATGCCGGTTCGGCATACCGGATACCTGCCATGGTGGAGCTTACGGCCAACGGCGTACACCATGGTACATTCCGCCATGAAATGGGTGATTCTTCGCTGCGTGCAGAGCGGGGCTATATGCTGGATGCGGGCCTTTACTTCCGGAAAGGACGGGTGAAAGCAGATGTAACCCCTTATCTCAATTATTTCACCAATTATATTTACCTGCGCCCTTCAGCGAAGTTTTCATCATTGCCGGAAGCCGGGCAGGTGTACCTGTATACGCAGGCACAAGCTTTGTTTACCGGCTTTGAAAGTAACATAGACATTGAGGTCACTTCTTTACTGAACAACCGCCTGTCTTTTGAATATGTATGGAACCGGAATCTGGATACCCGTGTGCCGCTCCCGTTCACACCTCCGTTTTCAGTACTCAATGAGATAGAATATAAGCCTGCCTTTTTCCGGCCCTGGCTGCGTGAATTATTCTTTGCCCTTTCCGGCCAGTATTTTGCGGCACAGCGCCGGGTGGACGTCAACGAACCGGAAACCGACGGTTATTTCCTGCTTCATTTTTCCGCAGGCAATACCTTCCCGGCCGGTAAGCGGAAGATATCCCTTTTTGCCCAAGTACGCAATATCACCAATACGCGCTATCTCAACAACATGAGCCGCTACCGGATCCTCAACCTGCCGGAGCAGGGCATTAATACGCAGATTATATTGCGGTATGAGCTATAGCGGATATTTTGATAGATTTGCCGGCAGAAATATTTACATGATCATTTGCGGTCACTGAAAAAACGATGACAAGACGAAACAGAATACGGTTTGTACACGTGTTGCTTTTGCTGCTGCTAACTATGGGCGCACACCGGTCGGCGGCAGTGGAGGGTGTGGCTTCAGGCTCTGTTTTTTTTCTGCCGGATACAAATGGAATGATAGGCAGCGCTTACCTCGAACTATACTGGCAGATCAATCCCTTCTCGCTGCATTACCGGAAAGATACGGCAGGAGCGCTCGTCGCACGGGTGCAAACCGACATCGTCATACGGCACGATACCGGCATTGTGCTGAAGGACCGTTATATGATGTACACGGATCCTGCTGCTCCCGAACAGGCTTCTTCGCGTAACATTCTTGAGCTGAAAAGGTTGCAGCTGCCCTACGGTACGTTTCGGGTAGAGCTGACGCTTACCGAGCCGGACTTCCCGGAGCGTCCGTTTGTTTATACGCAGGATATTAATATTCCGCCGCCCTTGCCGGATGCTGCCCGCTACAGCGATATACAGATCGTCGATACGCTGTATGCGGCTACGGGGAAAAACAGTGTTTTTTCCCGGAACGGGTATATACAGATCCCACTGGCTGTAAATTTTATTGATGACGACAGAAAGACCCTTCGTTATTATGCCGAATTATACCAGGCCGACCGTATTGAGCCGGAATTATACCCGCTCGTGCAGCATGCATACATATCCCGGAGGGAAGACGGGGGGCTGATACACTATCTCCAGCAGCGGGATACGCTTCCGGGCGCTCCGGTCATACCGGTGATCGGGAGCTTTGATTTGTCATCTCTTGCTTCGGGGAATTATTATCTTAATATTCGTTTGCTGGACAAAGGAGAGCGGGAACTGACCCAGAAATCGTATTTTTTCCAGCTTGTGAACAAGCAGCCCATAGCCAGGGAGGAGACGCCGGCAAAGGAAGATACGACAGAGGGCACGGGTGTTGTATTTCTCGACATGAGCAAAACCTTTGTGTCGGCATATTCATTTCTCCAGGTAAAGGCAATGCTTGAAATGCTGCTCCCGGTGACTGATGCCTGGGAGCGGAAAACAATTGAAAACTTTTTAAGGAAACCGGATGAAATGTACATGCGGTATTATATATACAACTATTTCCTGAAGATCAATGATAAGGATCCTGAAAGAGCCTGGAAAGAATTTTCGGATAAAGTGCGGGAAGTGAATCGGCTCTTTGGCAGCAATGCCATGCCCGGATACAAGACAGACCGTGGATTTATTTATCTGAAATACGGGAAACCCAGCGACCGGATCCTTGTCAGAAATGAGCCGGGGGCGCTCCCTTATGAAATATGGCAATACTATTCGCTGGGTACACAAAGCATGGAGGGCATTTTTCTTTTTTATCAGCCGGGGTCTTCGGTACAGGATTACCGGCTGCTGCATTCAACGGTCAATGGGGAATTACGCAACAGCCAGTGGCGCACATTGCTTTATACAAAAGGAGACGCCAATGTGAATATGAATTCACGTGCAGAGCAATATATCCGTAGCCGCTGATCATATATCCGTAGCCTGCGGATGTTTATAACATGTTCATGTGATAGGCTGCATATGATACCTTGATTATTTTTGAGTGTGGCTCATGTTCCTGCACTTGTCCGGGATAAATAAATATAACGGACAGCCTATGCATGGAGTGGCATATCTGATATACCTATAAAATACTATTGTATAATATGGGCCGGATATTTTATATTCACAGTCGAAATTCATCAGACATCATATGAGGTTCTGTATAAAGGTTGCATTTGCCCTGTGTCTGTTCATGCTCTTGCTGAGAACTGACCATACGGCACAGGCGCAGATCGTAACAACTGTTCGTGATACATTATGCAGCGGCGATACGGTTTTTGGCTATTACAATACAGGAATATACAGAGATACATTTACGGCGTCCGGTGGTGGCGACAGTATCCGGGAACTGGATCTGAAGGTGATCCCGCGTGTTGGTACAAGTCCTTTACCCAGATGGTTTAACACCGGCACTAACGGCTCCGGCGGCCGGTTGCCGGGTGGAAGTTCAGATATGAACTGGGAGGTAAGCACCGGCAATATAAACGGCCCTTATGTCCCGGCTATTGTTATGAGTTCCAAGCCGGGCAGCTATGCGACGAGTGCCTGGCCGGACTGCGACTGGATATCCCATTCAGCCGGCGGAAGCCATAGCGGGAATATAGACTATTACTATCGTATTGATTTTGATTTACCCTGTTTCGATAGTTGCGGAAGCAGTTTTGACGCCCCCAATACCTTTTGCCTGACCCTTGATTTTTTTGCGGATAATTCTGTTTTTGAAATATATGCGAACGGGGTGCCGCAAAGCCCCAATATGGGAGGGGTAATTCCTGTTGCTAATCCAAACGGACATACAGGGTTTACTAACGGTAACATGGTGTCTTTGACACTTTGCAATGACTGGAAGCGGGGGTATAACTCGTTAATAATACATATTAAATCCGGTGCTCCCTATGCCGCTTTTCTGGCGCAGGCGTCTGTCAATGCGCCGCCGCCTCCGCCTATACGTGCAGATTTTGATATGGCTGCAGCAGCGGGCACAGGGCCGGACAGCGCAGGCTGTGCCCCGTTTACCGTTGCATTTACCAATACTTCGGTTTCGGCTGCCGATTATACCTGGAATTTTGGCGACGGCAGCCCCGTATCGAATGATCCTTCGCCGGTACATACTTATACAACGCCCGGCGTTTATACCGTGACGCTGGTTGCTACCAATACCCTTTGCGGATTTCAGCAGGACACCGCACAGGCGGTTGTTACAGTGTATGAAACAGCCCTGCCGGATATCGTGGTGTCGGATACGCTTGTCTGCACACCGGGTAAAATAGACCTGAGTGTGCTGATCCGTAACCCGACCCCGAACAACCGCTTTCTGTGGCAGCCGGCAACCGGCATAACGGGCCCCGACGACCAGTCTTCAGCGGTTGTTGATCCATCGCTGCACACTACCTATTGGGTAACGGTATGGGATACCATACCCGGCGTCTGCGGTTTTTCTGTCACCGATACGATCCATATCGAATACGCGCCCAGGGCATTGACCCTGTTCAACAGCGATACGGCGGTCTGTGAAGGCGATGTGGTGTCCATTTCCGGGCAGGTAACGCCTGGATATTCTTTGCTTTGGACACCAGCGACAGGTGTCAGTAACGTCACATCCCTCACGCCGGATATTACCATCAACCAATCGGAAACCTATACACTGACGGCCAGTTATCCCGGTTGCCCCGACACATCGGTGTCGATCAGCTTCGATATGCAGCATTATCCTGTTGTTGTGATTGGGCCGGACACTGCCGTATGTGAAGGAGAGTACATGTTCCTCAGACCATCGGTGTCGCCTCCTCGGGACGATTACTCATACTTGTGGACTACTACGGTTCCAGGACTAAATAATGCAGACCAGCCGGTAGCTAATTTTATCGCAACGACATCGGGTGTATATGAGTTGCTGGTGAGTACACCTGCCGGTTGCACAGGTTTTGACGACAGGCTGATAGATGTATATCCCGGTGATTTCGGCAGTATTATTGAAGATACAGCATATTGTCCTCCGGATTCCGTCTTGTTGTGGGCGTCGGGGGCGTACAGGTATCACTGGACACCCGCTTACGGACTAAGCGATACTGCCGCAGCAGAGCCGGTAGCGCGTCCCTATGAAACCACCGATTATACGGTATATGCTTTTGACACACTCGGATGCCGGGATACGCTGCATGTACGCGTATCCGTATATCCCCGTGCCGTGATTAGCCTGCCGGACACCATGCATATTTATCCGGGAGAGCCGCGTTATATGGATCCGGCAACGAATTGCCTCTATTTCCAATGGTTCCCTTATGCCGGGCTGAGCCAGACCAATATCGCTAACCCGGAAGTATATCCGGAAGTGAACACCCGCTATTTTGTAACGGCCACTACAGAGCATAATTGCATTGCAAAAGACTCTGTGGATGTGTTGGTGCATTGCTCGCGCATGGCTGTCCCGAATGTCTTTGTGCCCGGTACCGGCGCCAACCGGTATTTTCGTCCGGTAAAAGAGGGACTGATGCAGCTCAACCGTTTCGCCGTCTTTAACCGCTGGGGGGTAAAAGTATTTGAGGCAACCGGTGCGGATGACGGATGGGACGGCACGTATAATAATGAGCCTCAGCCGATGGGTGTGTACGTGTACCTGATTGATGCAGTAAACAGCTGCGGCGAGCCTTTTGTGCAGCAGGGAAATGTGACGCTGCTTCGATAATGGTCAATTATTAATAGTTAATAATTAATATTTACTTGCTGAATCGCAGCTTGTAATGCCGGAAGAAAAATTTGGAAACAGCCAGCGGCAGATACGACAGGATCAGGATAAAGATTTTGCTGAAATAAAATTGATGTATCGCATGGATCCGTTCCCGTGAGATCTCCCGCTTTCCTGAAAGCAGATAATAAGTAGCAGCGCCCAGGTATTTTCGCTGAATGAATGCAGGGCACATAGCATCAAGCCGGCGTTCCCGAAGGAATTGAATGGTCAGATCCTGCTGTAGGGCAAATTTGTCCGAGTTGCGGATGAAATTGTCGTATGAAGTAAGCCTGAGCGGTGCATCTTCATTTACTTTGACAAGCGTATCGTTGAATGCCGGTATCTTATGAGAAAGGCTGATATCCAGCCAGGTGAGCAGCTCACACCCCACGCCGAGGATTTCAGGATAGTCCCGGTACCTGTAGTTGTATGAGCGGAAGGTATCGCGTTGTATGACCGGGGTAAAATCCCCTTTGAGGGTCTCATTCAGGATGTCCACGGTCTGTATATAGGCAAATGCTCCGGGGATGTGTCCTTTTGTTGTAGCGAAAAAAAAGACCGGGTATGTTGTGTAATCCTTTATTTCCTGTATGCGGCAGATGGCATTGTTCAGGGTATTGTCGATCAGCTCGTCATCGTCATCCAGCATAATGATCCAGTCGCCCGAGGCCATTTCTATGCCTTTGTTCCGGGCAATATGCGGCCCGCTGTTACGTTCCAGCCTGGTATAGCGGATGTTTTTCTCCCTGAAATCATCTGTGTCCACCTGCTCTGCCGATCCGTCATCCACTACTACGATTTCCAGGGAAAGAGCGCTGTGATCAGCTTGTTTTAAAACAGACCGGATAGCCCGCTTTAATAACAAAGGTCTGTTGTATGTAGGGATTACTACAGATAGATTAATCATTTACACGGCATTATAAAAACAGCCTTTGCGGGGCTTTCCCTCCCAATTTTTTGTACGGGGTGTAAAAGTAAATAATAATATCAGTTGACCAAAGTTTTAATGTCTGAGGATGGTTGTTAGTCTCTGAGCTTGTTGCTGCATTGTGTTTTCAGATTTGAAACGGCGTATATTTTTTCTTATTTCTTCCAGCATTCCGGTATGCTGTCCATGAAGCAACTCCCGGATAAAGCATTCCATTTGCGGGAGATCGTCAAAAAGGATGCATATAGTTCCGTAGGTACGCACCAGCCAATCGACATAACGATTCCGGAGGGAAAGGACGGGTATTTCGAGCTGTAGCGCTTCGTGTATTGCTCCGCTGGCACACCAGGAATAAGCTGTGTTATCATAGAAGAACAGTGCCAGGTCAAACTGTGAGATTACGGCTTCCAGCGCTTGTTGGGTGAGGAATTGTTCTGCTCCGTGCAGTTTAACCAGGTTTTGCCGGTTCATATGCCGGATGGCTGGCGTACACTTGCCCGCAGCATGAAATGTTATACGCCCTGCCTGTATTTCGGTGTCGAAAGCTGCGGCAAGGTGGAAGATATAGTGGCTGTTCTTTCGCTCCTGCAGGGCGCCGAATGTACCGGCGGTCCATTTGTCCGGGAGCGGCTTGCCGCTATGCTCCCGGGGCGTATAATGTAGCGGATGCGGCAGTACATGTATCCGGTCAGGAGCGCACCATCCCCGCGATACGATCCTTTCTTTTATATAATCTGCCAGTACGATTAGTTGCAGACGGTCTGACGGGCGGGTCAACGCCCGTCGCAGAAAAAGGCGCAGGATACGGTCTGCCGGCTTTTGCATATCCGGATTCAGGTATTCCAGCTCACCCTGCAGCAGCAGATATTGTTGTTGCCGGCGCAGCAGCAGGGGTGTCAGCAGCCGTAATGCCCATTGCCCTGTAGGGAAGAGCGCAGTCCAGATCAGCAGGATCGGTTTGTGCTTCCGGGCATACAATATGACACGCAGCATCTGGATCCATTCCCCGGCAATCTTGCGGGGCCAGAAGAATATCCCGCCGGAGCTGTACGACTGAAAGGGCTTGAACACCGTACGTTTGCAATAATGATCACCATGCGTTTGTATGGCACGGGCATGTTCCTGTTCACATATCATCGTGATCCGCTCACCGGGAAACACCCGGTGCACCAGCGATATCAGGGCGCTGTTCAATTGTAGATGCCGTTCACCCGGGTGCACGATTTCTGCGATCAGTACCATTTCATGCTGTTTATGATATGGAGGATGAAATACCCGTCATCGGATGCTGAGGAAAGGTTTTTCCGGATCATTATGCCGGTAATAGATCAATACGAGCGAGAGCGCATACAGCGGCAGGCAGGGGATTTTATACCGCGACAGCGAACCGAAGTTGTAGGACGAAATACCCACCGCAAACGCGAAGATCAGGGTAAATATCAGGGCAAACTGGATATTGGGATCGCTGTTGATGGTGCGCCATACCCGTGCCGGGCCAATAGTGATCAGTATCTTTAAGGTAAGCGCCAGGAACAGAAAAGCTTCGAGGGCATTCAGCATTACGATCGCTTTACCTGCTTCCCAGAGATAAGGACGAAATAAAGTCACATTTACCGCCTGTGGAAATTTAGTGAGCATACCGGTAAACGACGGATCGAATGCGCCGAGATCGTAAGATGATCCTTCGTCGCCGGATGAATGCGCGATCCAGTCGCGGGTCACGTATGAGGTCTTTGCCAGGTTATCGAGTGAGTAGCGTCCCAGCTCTTCCGAGAACTGGCTGGAAAAGAAAATAAATCCTGCGCCGGCAAGCACAAAGACAGCCAGCTTCATGAAGAAACGGACAAAAGCAATTTTGATCTTGTGGGAATAGGTGAACAGCACCCACAGTGCAAGCGCCGGCAAAAAGGCGATCAGGATATAAACTTTGATCGTGGCGATCAGAAAAAAGCTGAGTATCAGCATAAAGATATTGGATACGGAAAAAGCACGCTGTATCAGCAGCTGAAATATGGAATAGATCAGCCAGCCGAGGCCGAACATACACACCGTATCCTTAAAGATCCCCGACCCCCATATAAAGGTGCTTGGCACAAACAGAATCGCCAGCGCGATGTGGCGGGTCAGTGCAGGGTATTGTGCGGCGAATGTCCGGAACATAGCCCATATGCCGGTAAAGCAGATCGCGGCAAATAATACGGATGTCGGCAGAAAAGTATTGAAACAGAATATCCCCAGGAATGCCGTTATGGCAACGACCGGGTAGGAATGAGAGTCGGTATACCATTCCATACGGGAAGTGTACTGGATGTAGTCGCCGTCGTACCAGGCGGGTATCCGCAGCAGCAGCTTTATCCATTTCAGGGGCGATTCGGCAAGGGCACTGTTGACGACCTTAGCCTGGTTATAATAGTTGGAAGTATCGCCCCCGCCGTAGTAATACTGGTAGATCAGGCCGATGAAAATGGCTCCCGCGATCTTCACTGTGAGGCCGGGTAAGAAATACGGGCGCCAGGGGTGCCCTTCCGGGTACATCCGGTTACGAAGGTTATAAGCCAGCGCATAGATAATTATCAGGTAAAACGGCAACAACAGGTAATCTGCCAGTGTGATAAATTGCATCCGCTTTATGCTTGTTTTAGGTCTGAATGACGAACAGGCGCTCCCTGTTAATAAAGAATACGTAAACGGCAAAAGTAATAAATTTGATCATGCACTTCCCGTTTTCGGGGCAATAACTACTTTTGTGCCTAATCCTTCTTCTGCATGTGTGGTATTACCGGGGCTTATGTTTTAAAGCAGTCTGCAGCTTCCCGTCTGCAAGCTGCGGGTTCATCTTTGGAGCAGCTGCGTCGCCGCGGTCCCGATGCCGAAGGGCATTTTGCGGATGATACGGTCGCATTGGGGCACCGCCGGCTTTCGGTAATAGATACTTCCGAAGGCGCCGGACAGCCAATGACAGACCATACCGGTCGTTATTACATCGTGTTCAACGGTGAGATCTTTAATTACCGCTGGTTGTCAGACCGCTATCTGGGTGATGCCTGGAAAAAACATGGTCAGCCGCGTACGCATTCCGATACGGAAGTGCTGCTGTATCTCCTGATTGAATACGGCACACAGTGCCTGTCCTGGCTACATGGATTTTTTGCTTTTGCTTTTTACGACCGTGAGACCGGCACATTGCTGCTCGCCCGCGACCGTTACGGCAAAAAGCCATTGCTCTATTATACCGCTGAGGATTATGTGGCTTTTGCTTCGGAGATGAAGGCGCTGCTTGCCTGGGGCATCCCCAGGAAACTGGATTATACGGTCTTGCACCAATACCTGCAGCTCAATTATATTCCTCAGCCGCAGAGTATGCTGCAAGGGGTGGCGCGGCTGAAACAGGGGCATTATATGAAAATCACGCCCGACGGGATAACGGAAAACCAGCCTTATTATCAATTGGAAATACACGCCGGGCGGTATGGGGATTATTCTTATGAAGAGGCGCAGGCACAGCTTGTAACGCTCATGGATGCCGCCGTTCAGGATCGCATGATCTCGGATGTGCCGCTCGGCGCCTTCCTGAGCGGAGGGATTGACTCCTCGGTTGTAGTAGCCCTTGCCAGCCGTTACGCCGGCGAGTTGAATACATTTTCGATCGGCTATAAGGATAATGCATTTTTTGACGAGACAAAATATGCACAGCTTGTTGCAGAAAAATACAAGACACGGCACACGGTATTCTCCCTTACCAATAACGACTTCCTGGAGCATGTCCATGGCGTGCTGGATTACCTCGATGAGCCGTTTGCAGATTCTTCGGCGATCCCCGTGTATATATTGAGTCAATATACCCGGCAGCACGTTACGGTGGCGCTCAGCGGTGATGGCGGCGATGAGGTATTTGCCGGTTATAATAAGCATATGGGAGAATGGCAGATCCGGCGGCAATCGGTTATTAACCGCCTTGTGGCTGCCGGTCTCCCGCTGTGGAGCCTGCTGCCCAAAAGCCGCAACAACCCGGTGACCAATACATTCAGGAAGATACACCGTTTTGCGGCGGCTTCCCGGTTGCCGGAGAAAGACAGGTACTGGCAGCTGGCCACTTATCTTAATTCGGATGGGGTATTCCGGCTATTATCCGCAGAGTCGGCGGGTCGCGTGGTTGTCCCCAGGCTGGAGCAGGAGCAACAAGCCCTGCTGGCAGGCTTTCGCACGGGGGATTTTAATGAAGTGCTGCTGACGGATATGAACCTCGTGCTGCTCAGCGATATGCTGGTGAAGGTGGATATGATGAGCATGGCTAACAGCCTGGAAGTGCGAAGCCCTTTCCTGGATCATAGGGTAGTGGATTTTGCGTTTGGGCTGCCGGCATCATACAAGATCGACGGGGGGATGAAGAAGAAGATACTCCAGGATGCTTTCCGGGAGATGCTGCCGGCCGAAATTTACAACCGTCCGAAACAGGGTTTTGAGATCCCGCTGCTCGACTGGTTCCGGAAAGAATTGTGGGGCATGATCGATGAAGATCTGCTCAGCTACCGGTTTGTTTCGGAACAGGGTATTTTTAATCCGGAAGCGACCGAATCCCTGAAAAAGCAGCTTCAGAGCCGTAACCCCGGTGATAGTCATGCTACGGTATGGGCGCTGATCGTGTTCCAGTATTGGTGGAAGAAGTATTTCAACTAAGCAGCGTTATCATGTCACCCCTTCGGGGTTAGGTTTGGTTGTATGACGCAATGTTATAGTTTTATCACCCCTTCGGGGTTAGGTTAGTTGTATGACGCAAGGTTATAGTTTTGTCACCCCTTCGAG
>JBEBVQ010000023.1:0-14174 GCA_040392625.1 Taibaiella soli
ATGTGATTGTTTCCCGCGTTACCTCAGTGCAGACGAAGTGCTTGACCCTTACCGTGTTTTTCATGCGCTCTTCCGGTTCAACAGCCTGCCGGTATGGAAAGACGAGCTGAAAATGCTTTTTGAAGCAGCCATCAGCAATTACAGCATATATGAATCGCTGGGCAGTTCTAATTTTTATAAGACCTGCACCTACTTGTACAAAATGGTGGAAGCCGCCTTTATTATTAATCTTATAGCTTATGAAACCACAGAACAACCTGCTGGCGGAGCCAATGCTGTTGCCTGAACTGCCGCCGCCTGATACGAAACAACCGGAGGAAGCAAGGCGCTATCTGTTTTCTTCGGGTGTACGGCACGAAGCACTGGAGCAGATCATAGCTTGTCTGATTGATACCGTCAGGCCCGAAAAGATCTTCGTGGCTGATAAATATTTCAGGCACACTCCGGATAATCCTGATCTGCTGATCGTTCTCCCGGATGATGCCGATATGTCGTTTGATGAATGCCATATGATCATCGCCGTACAGTCGGGGCGCCTGCCGCCGTTCACATACACGCTCCATATGTCGTATGATATATACAGGCGGACAAACGAGGGGCATATATTTTACTCCGTAGCCTGCAGTCGGGAAAACCTGCTCTATGACGCCGGCAAGCGTATGTTACCGCTTTCGCTCCGGGAACGTGCGAAAGCGATCCGTGAAAAGGCGCACCAGGATTTTTACAGCGGATTTACCCGCGGGGTGTCTTTTCTCGAAAGCGCCTGGTACGCATACGGGAAAGGAGAGATCGAGCTGACGGCCTTTATGCTGCAGCAGGCGGCCGAGCTGCCGCTGCGGTCGATACTGCTTGCCCTCACCGGACAGGATCTGCACTCGCATTCCATCAGTAAGCTATGCAGTTGCTGCCGGCGATGCGCACCGCAACTGAGTGAACTGTTCCCCAGGGATACCGTAACAGGCAGGCGCTTGCTGAATTTGCTCGACAGCGCGTACATCCATGCACGCTACCGGGAGCTGGCGATCCTCGAAAAGACGGACATCATCCTGCTGTTCGAAAAGATAAAGGCCATGCACCTTGCCGCGCGGCAATTGTTTGAAGAAAAGCTGGCTGCATTTTCATGTAAATGACCGGTATTACCGGCGCTATCCTGTCAGCAGCGCCGGTAATACTTACCGGGCAATGCTTTCAGCATACCCTGCATCTCAAGGCCGAGCAATGTAGCAGCCAGCAGGCTGCTGTTCATCGTGGTTTGTTGCAACAGCTCATCGGTGTGCAGTATTTCTTTATTACGAAAAACACCCATAACGGTTTGCTGTTCCGGTGTCAATAGCGGGAGCAGTTCAGGTTGTATGGCCCGGGGATGCGTCTGTGTCTGCCAGCCCATCAGGTCTGCCAGATCATCCGCGCTGGTGATCATAGCCGCTATATTCTTTCGGATCAGCATATGGCATCCGCGGGAGCAGGGGTCATGCACGCGCCCGGGAAATGCGGCCACCTCACGGTTGTACCCTGCTGCGAGGTAAGCGGTAATGACCGCACCTCCCTTCAGGTCGCTTTCCACGACTACCACCACATCGCTCATCCCGGCTACAATACGGTTGCGTATCGGGAAGTTGGTCTTATCCGGGTTGGTACCGGAAGGGAATTCCGTCAACAATCCGCCACAGGCGCACATCTCCGCTGCCAGCGATTTGTGTGCAAAGGGATATATCCTGTCCAGCCCGTGCGCCAGCACACCTGTTGTCGGTACGCCCTCTTTGACGCATTTTTTATGTGCTGCCGCGTCAATACCATAGGCCATGCCGCTGATCACCAGCAAATCGCGGTATCTCTTTAATCCGTTGATCAGCATGTCGCATAGCTCCTGTCCGTATGCGGTGCTTTTTCTTGTGCCGATAACTGCGACTGTCTTTGCGACGTTGAGATCGGCATTGCCTTTGCTGAAAAGTAATACCGGCGCATCATTGCAGTACTTCAGCCGGTATGGATAGTCCGGATCGTCAATAAACAGGCAGCGGATACCTTCCCGTGTGGCAAACTCCGCTTCCGCAGATGCGCGCCTCAGGATATCAGGGTCTTTGATCAGCACGACCTTACCGGCTCCGATCCCTTCCACACGTTTGATCTGCTGCGGTGCAGCCCTGAATACTTCTTCTGCCGTACCGAAATGTTGCAACAGGGCGGCAGCGGTCTTCGGCCCGATGCCGGGAATAAGCGTCAGCGCTATCTGGTATAGCAGGTCATTATTTTGTTTTTTTGGCAGCATATTTGTGCATTTTTGTGCGATCCTCCCATCCGGGTATTATATTTGCAATGGAAAATACTAAAATTATGAAAAACAGCCTGTTAAGTTTGTTGGTAGTCATGGTAATAGCACTTACATCCTGTGCGCAAAAGAAGATTGCGGGCACAACACAGCAGGTAGTTGCAACTGAGTCTGCGGCTCCCGTTATTACATACGTCCGGATGGAGCGTACTCCCTGTTTTGGCCGCTGCCCTCACTATGCGCTGGAATTATACGATAACGGTATGGCGCGTTATTCAGGGTATCGCTTCACTGATCACCAGGGTGTTTATGAAATAGGCATCGGGCAGATGCAGGCAAATAACCTGCTGACCAAGCTGGCGGCTTATCGTCCGGATACCTGCCAGAGCGATTATGAAGTGCTGATCTCCGATATTCCCGGGGTGAACTACAGGATCGAATTCAGCAACCAGGAAGTAAAAGAGATCCGTAACGGACATTTCGGCCCCGCCTTTCTTGTGGAATTTGCCAAATCATTGGATGACGTGCTGCAGGTGGACGATAGCTGGCGCATTATTTCGGATTCAGCTTCGTACCGTTGATCAATTAGACGATTAGCAAATGTGCTGATTAGCTAATATTTGTCGCGGGGATCATTAGCTAATCAGCAGATTATCATATTGGCTAATTAAATTCGTGTATTACATTTGCACCCATGCAAGACTTACGCCCCTTTTTTACACCAGGCCATTTTATTGAAAGCCGGGATTCCGGCAGCTATGAACCGTTGCAGTGGGGTTCGGTGATCGAATGCGCCACTGCTGGTACATTCAACTGGGAGGATGCCGACTTTGTGATCGTAGGCTGCGGGGAATGGC
Organism: Taibaiella soli; assembly: GCA_040392625.1. Lineage (GTDB taxonomy): Bacteria > Bacteroidota > Bacteroidia > Chitinophagales > Chitinophagaceae > JBEBVQ01. The sequence continues at coordinate 3,127 of JBEBVQ010000023.1, forward strand.
GTGGCGAGGGTAAGGAAACGCTGGTCAACGGGCCGGACATCATCCGCGAAGAATTGTACCGGTTGTATAACTGGCATCCCGCAATCCGGATCGCGGATGCCGGTGATATTTTACAGGGGGCGGGAGTCGGAGATACCCGTGCTGCCTTGCGCATGGCGTTGCATGAGATCCATGAAGCGGGCAAGATCGCGATTGTGCTGGGTGGGTCGCACGATCTTACACTGCAGCAATACGAAGCGTTTAAGCTTTCCGGCCGGGGCATCAATGCCACCGTAGCCGATATGCTCATCGATCTCGACGAAACGGAAGCGACCACCAGCCGCAGCTTCCTGATGGACATGCTTACCTCCACACCCAACTATATACGCCATTACAGCCATATCGGTTTTCAGAGTTACTATGTACATCCGCAAATGCTTGAAACGCTGGACAAGCTCCGGTTTGATTTTTTCCGGCTGGGACGCGTGCGTGAGCATATGGAAGATGTGGAACCGGTGCTGCGTGCCAGCGACATGTTCAGCTTCGATATCAATGCAGTGCGTTATAGCGATGCGCCGGCTAATAGTGGTGATTCACCTAATGGCTTTACCGGGGATGAAGCCTGCCAGCTGACACGTTACGCCGGGATGAGCGACCGGTTGAAGTCGTTCGGTATTTATGGTTACGATCCCGCTAAAGACGTACATCGGCTTACCGCGAAACTGATCGCCCAGATGATCTGGTATTTTATAGATGGGTATCATATTCGTCGCCACGAAGCTGCGCTTGATGATAAGTCTTCTTTCCTTGAATTTAATGTCCGCTTTACCAGCAACGATACGGTCTTCCTGAAGAGCAAACGGACCGGGCGCTGGTGGATGCAGATGCCGGACGGCGCTTTTGAACCGTGCTCGTACAGCGATTACCAGATGGCTTGTCGCGATGAGATACCCGAACGCTGGCTGCGGGCACAGGAACGGTTGGTGTAGCTCAGGTCACCAGCCCTAACTGCATCGCCTTCCGAATCAGTCCGTGGCATTGCTAACATCCGGCTTGAGCAACAAATTAACCTCGTTTCGTCCAGGCCATAACTCCTTTGGCAAGTTCCGGAATCCCCCCTTTTTTTGTCCCGTATGGATATTATTTCTTCAGAATGATTGGCGTAATATTGATCATCCAAATAATTAATCTATATGAGCAAAACAAAAATTACCGTTGACGCAACGATAGCCGCTGATGTTGCGAAGGTTTGGGATGCATGGACAAAGCCGGAGCATATCACGAAATGGAACTTCGCTTCTGATGACTGGCATTGTCCCAAAGCAGAAAACGATCTTAGAGTGGGCGGAAAATTCACCTCCAGAATGGAGGCCAAAGACGGCAGCTTCGGTTTCGACTTCGAAGGCATTTACGATGAAGTCAGCGACTGGGAAAAAATTACTTATACCATGCCGGACGGGAGACAGGCTACCACTGATTTTGATAACCTCGGTGAGAGTACAAAGGTCACAACAACCTTTGATGCTGAACGGGTTAATGACGTTGAAATGCAACGGGCGGGCTGGCAGGCCATTCTGAATAACTTCAAAAGTCACGTCGAAAGCCTCTGATAAAAAAGAGCAGCACGTATTGAACCAAATAGGATCAGACGATTATTCGGAGTTTTGTAAGGGCGCGGCACGTCTTATAATGTATAAAAAGATGCGCCGTCTCCCTTAACTTTGCTGTGCCGTGCACAAAGTGTATGGATATATCTGTAAAATAGCGGAACTTTTGATAGAGAATAAAAACATTATAGAGAACGAAGAACGTGCCGTGCTGGTGGGGCTGGTATATAAAACCCAGACAGAAGAGCAGTTGCAGGAATACCTGACCGAGCTGGCTTTCCTCGCTGAAACTGCCGGGGCGCAAGCGGAAAAGAGTTTTATTCAGAAGCTGCCGCATCCCGACAGCCGGACGTTTGTCGGCAAGGGCAAGCTCGAGGAGATCCGTGAGTACGTGCATGCCAAAGGCATCAATCTCGCTATATTCGACGATGAGCTGACCGGCTCACAGATCACCAATATAGAGAAAGCGCTGGGTATTAAAACCATCGACCGCAGCGATCTGATCCTCGATATTTTTGCCCGCAGGGCGAAGACGGCACAGGCCAAAGTGCAGGTGGAACTGGCGCAATACCAGTACCTGCTGCCGCGCCTGAAAGGCATGTGGCAGCATCTGGAGCGGCAAGGCGCCGGCATCGGCTCCCGTGGTCCGGGCGAGACCGAAATCGAGACCGACCGCCGTATCGTGAAAGACAAGATCTCCCTGCTGCGCAAACGTCTCAAAGAGATAGACAAGCAGGCATTTACACAAAGAAAGGAACGCGGCACGTACATTCGCGTGGCGCTGGTCGGGTACACCAATGTCGGCAAGAGTACGATCATGACGTTGCTGACAAAGTCGGATGTCTTCGCGGAGAATAAACTTTTTGCTACGCTGGATACGACTACGCGCAAGGTAGTGTACGAACAAACGCCTTTTTTGCTGAGCGATACGGTAGGCTTTATACGCAAGCTTCCCCATCATCTGGTAGAAAGCTTTAAGAGCACACTCGATGAAGTCCGCGAAGCGGATTGCCTGCTGCATGTAGTGGATATTTCGCATCCTGCTTACGAAGACCAGATGGGTGTGGTAAATAAAACGCTGCAGGACATCGGAGCTTTCGACAAGCCGGTGGTGACGGTATTCAACAAGATGGATCTGTACGAAGAGCGTGTATTTGACCCCTGGCTGGAAGATGATGTGAAGCAGGAACTGCTGGGCCAGTTGCGCCGGCGCTGGGAGCATGAAACAAACGGCGCCTGCATCTTCATCAGCGCTACGGAGCGCCGGAATACCGACCTGCTGCGACAGACCATACTGGATAAAGTAAAGGAGTTGTACAAAGAGCGCTACCCGTATATGACACAGTTTTATTGAGCCGATTAGAAACGCCGGCTAATGTGTTGAATGTGGCAAATGTGTTGAATGTGTTATCACATTTCTCACATTCAGCACATTTGTCACATTTCCTACATTTGAGTGATAAGTAATTCCGTGTGCAGTTCTTTTTATTTAATGTTTATAGCGTGTGTATTAATTTATTTTTCCTTTTTGTTTCTTGCAAAAAATACCCTACCTTGAATAGGTAAATGTGATTAAATTCCCTCTAAAACTGGTTTTATGAAGTATCATTCACGTTCACGCGAATTGTTGGTGACGACGAAAGTGGCGCAGCAATGGCAGGATAATTTCAACCGGGAAGTGGATATGCTGATCGCCATTATCGGTACGGTAGATAATGAAACAAGTGTCTCGGCAGCCACAGAATTAATGGATGTGTACCATCCCACACCTGTGGAAGCGAGCCGCAAGAAAACAAAACGGCTCCGGCAGTCGGCAATACACAAACCATTTGAATTTACAGTGTTCCGGAATTAATCAAAACTCCTGTTTATAAAATCAACGAGTGGCTGCATCGTTTTGAAAATCCGGTGACAGTCTGTTGCGAAGTGCTGGTGTAACACTTCTTTATCTGTAAATGAATGCTCAGCAATAAAGCTTTTATACTTCAGGTACTCAATAGCCGGATTCTCTGCATCATACCCTTTGGGTAATGTCTTCAGTTTGTCTTCTGCCAGTTGCCCGAAGAGCTTGTTAAATGTCTTGTCTTCCACAATCTCCCTGAACGCTTCGAAATTATAATCAATCTCTTGCCGCACGGCTTTCAGGAGTGCCGATGATGGCATCCACAAACCACCCGCTGCGAAACTTTTTCCGGGTTCGATATGGAGATAATATCCGGCGCCCTCATATTTGCGTCCGCCTTTGCTGAAGTAGGCGCTGAAGTGCGCTTTGTAAGGTGTTTTGTCTTTGGAGAAGCGTACATCCCGGTAGATCCTGAAAATGCAATGTTTCGTCTGCTGCTCGGCAAGCTCGGGTACCGAATCAGTCATCAGTTGTTTTACGCGGTCTGTGAGGCGTTCAAAATCAGCACGGCCGGCATCATAGTCTTCCCGGTGCGCATCAAACCACGGCTTGTTATTGTTTTCTGCCAGTTGCCGGAGAAATTTCATAGTTGCTGCTTGCAGCATAGGTTTTACTGTTAAGGTTTTGAGAATAATAAAAATACAACCACGAATATAGCTCCTTTCAGATGTTTGTCGCTGCCGAATGCCCCGGTATTTTAATATCTTTGGGCTTTTTGGCATCGGAGCTGATGCTGTCTTGTTTGTAAAAGAAACCTAATGAAACGATTGGCCATACTGGGATCTACCGGATCTATCGGCACACAGGCGCTGGAGGTTGCTGAGCAGCATCCGGATCTGTTTGAGGTGGAAGTGCTGAGCGCGCACGGCAATACGGAATTGCTGATAGCGCAGGCGCTGAAATTCCGCCCCAATGCCGTGGTGGTTACGGATGAAGCCGGATATGGTGTGGTGAAAGAAGCGCTTGCCGCCCGGCCGGTGAAAGTGTTCTCCGGGCACGCAGCGCTGAATGACGTTGTACAGTGGGATACGGTGGATGTGGTGCTGGGTGCAATTGTAGGCTTTGCAGGGTTACATTCCATTATGGCGGCTGTTGATGCAGGCAAGCATATTGCGCTGGCCAACAAAGAAACCCTGGTCGTGGCCGGAGACCTGGTAATAAAACGCGCAGCAGAGACCGGCGCCCGCCTGATACCGGTTGACAGTGAACATTCTGCCATCTTCCAATGCCTGGCCGGCGAGCGGTTGCAGGAGATTGAGAAGATCATCCTGACTGCCTCCGGCGGGCCTTTCCTGGGGCGGAAACCCAATTTCCTGGTGAATGTAAAAGCTTCTCATGCGCTCCAGCATCCCAACTGGACTATGGGCGCCAAGATCACCATTGACAGCGCTACGCTAATGAATAAAGGGCTGGAGATGATAGAAGCCAAATGGTTGTTCGGTCTGAAAAATGAACAGATAGATGTGGTGGTGCATCCGCAGTCCATTATCCATTCACTGGTGCAGTTTATCGACGGGTCTGTGAAGGCCCAGATGGGGCTGCCCGATATGAAGCTGCCGATACAGTATGCGCTCGCATACCCGCGCCGGGTACCCAACGACTTTAAGCGATTCGATTTCAAAGACTTCCCGAAGCTGACATTCGAAGCACCTGATTATAAAACTTTCCGTAATCTTGCGCTGGCAAAAGACGCTATGTACCGCGGAGGAAATGCCCCGTGCGTGTTGAATGCAGCCAACGAAGTGGTGGTCCACGCCTTCCTGCAGAATAAAGTGGGATTTCTTGAAATGAATGATATGATCGAGCAGACGCTCTCGCATGTATCTTTTATGGAACACCCTTCACTGGCGGACTATGAGCAGTCGGATAAGGAAGCCCGTATCCACGCCCAGGAGCTTGTCAAAAAAAGCCAACTTTCAACGTATTAAAAGCCTATTTCAGAATACATGCACCTATTTAATATTATCCTGCTGGCCGGTGTCGGAATCAAGATCGCCCAGTTTATCGCTGCCTTATCGTTGTTGATCCTGCTTCATGAATTTGGCCACTTCTTTTTTGCACGTCTGTTTAAAACCCGGGTAGAGAAATTCTACCTGTTCTTTGATTTCCTGTTTCCTTTTCCGAGTGTATTGAATTTTTCCCTCTTCAAAAAGAAAGTGGGGGATACGGAATACGGGCTGGGATGGTTCCCGCTGGGTGGTTATGTGAAGATCTCCGGTATGGTAGATGAGAGCATGGACAAAGAGCAGATGCAGCAGCCGCCGCAACCCTGGGAGTTCCGCTCGAAGAAAGCCTGGCAGCGCCTGCTGATCATGCTGGGTGGTATCATTGTGAATGTGGTGCTCGCCATCATTATCTATGCCATGATCCTGTTTGCATTCGGAGAGAAAAAACTACCGATCGCAGAAATGAAAGACGGTGTCTTTATTGCCGATTCTATTGGCCACCGGCTGGGATTCCAGACAGGAGACCGGATACTTAAAGTGAACGGCCAGGATCTGCAATATTTTGACCAGATCATGCCGGAGTTGCTGTATGCGAATGCGGTAGAGCTGGAGCGCGATGGCCGGATACTGAACCTGAATATGCCGGTCAATTTTGTAGAACAGCTCATTGATAATAAATCACGCAACATTTTCATGATGCGCATCCCCGCAGTTGTCGGTAAGGTAGCTGAAGGTGGAGCGGCAGACTTGGCCGGTCTTAAAGCCGCAGACCGGGTGACGGGTATCAATGGCGTGGCTACACCGTATTTTGATCAGATCAAAGAGTCGCTGGATACATTGAAGGGGCAGGAAATTACACTTCAGATTGTTCGTGATGACGCCCCTCAGACTTTAGTTACGCAGGTGAGCGATAGCGGTACCATCGGTTTTATCCCCCAGGTACCCACCCCGGAAATGCTGGAGGACATGGGCATCTACCGCTATGATGTGAAGAAGTACAGCTTTTTTGGCGCGTTCCCAGCAGGGCTTAAGATGGCCGGAGAAAAATTGTCTTTCTATGCGCGTCAGTTCAAGCTGATATTCAATCCGGAAACCGGCGCATACAAAGGTGTCGGCGGCTTCGCCGCCATGACCAATATCTTCCCGGATTACTGGGACTGGTATGCTTTCTGGTCGATCACGGCATTCCTTTCGATCGTGCTTGCCTTTATGAACCTGCTCCCGATACCGGGGCTGGACGGCGGTTATGTGATGTTCCTTCTGTATGAAATGATCACGGGCAGAAAGGTGAGCGATGCTACCATGGAAAAGGCGACCGCCGTAGGATTGGTCATACTGCTGGCGCTGATGGTGTACGCCAACGGGATGGATATTTTCAGAATCTTTAAAGGTTAATTATGAATTATGAGTTATGAATGATGAATTAAGTACCTCATTCATAACTCATAATTCATAGTTCATCATTCATAATTACTACTCATGTTGCACTTCGAACGATTTACGCTGGATAACGGACTAAAGGTATTGGTACATGAAGACCACGCAACACCGATGGTTGCGGTGAATCTGCTGTACGATGTGGGGGCGCGTGATGAAGACGAAAGCCGCACCGGTTTCGCACACCTGTTTGAACATCTGATGTTTGGCGGGTCCGTGCATATCCCGGTGTACGATGAACCGCTCCAGATGGCCGGCGGTGAGAATAATGCATATACCACCAACGATATCACTAACTACTACATCCAGCTTCCGGCAGAAAATATAGAAACGGCATTCTGGCTGGAAAGCGACCGGATGATGTCGCTCGCCTTTAGCGAAAAGAGCCTTGATGTGCAGCGTCGTGTGGTGTGCGAAGAGTTTAAAGAACATTATATCAACAAGCCTTACGGCGATGCCTGGAAGCATCTGCGTGCGCTTGCTTATAAGCAGCATCCTTATAAATGGATGACGATCGGCAAGGAGCTGAAGCATATTGAGGAAGCGCAACTGGAGGATGTCCGTTCGTTTTTCTTCAGGCATTACAGACCCGTGAATGCAGTACTCTGTGTGGCTGGTCATATTACCACGGAAGAAGTTCGCAAACTTGCTGTTGAATGGTTTGGGGATATTCCTGCGGGCGAGAAGTATCAGCATCAGTTGCCGGCGGAGCCGCGTCAGCAGGAACCACGTGTACAGACGGTGACGGCAGATGTGCCTTTTGATGCGCTGTATAAAGCTTGGCATATACCCGGTCGTGTGTCGGCTCCGAAAAAAGCTGGCGGCCAGATAACCGAGAACATGGGCAATGGCTATGCTTCGCGGCTGTATCAGCGGCTTGTGAAAGAATTGCAGTTATTCAGCAACATCAATTGTTACCATACCGGCAGTCTGGATCCCGGTTTGCTGGTAGTGGAGGGGAAGATTGTGGAAGGCAAGTCCATTGAGGAAGCAAATGATGCGGTGGAGGCTGAGCTGCAGCGCTTATGCGACGAAGGCGTCACTGATGCGGAGTTGGAGAAAGCGAAGAATAAGGTGGAGGCCATGGTGGCATTTGAAGATATGAGTTTGTTGTCCCGCGCCAACAACCTGGCTTTTTATGAGCTGTTAGGTGATGCGGAGATGATCAACAGCGAACTGGATAAATATCACATGGTATCTGCAGCACTTTTGCAGGAAACGGCGAAAGAATTTTTCCGGACGGATAATAGCAATACCTTGTTTTACCGGAGAAGAAAATTATGAATGAATTATGAATTATGAGTGATGAATTATGAATTGAACTCATCATTCATCACTCATCATTCATCATTCAACAAAATAGTTCCACGCCCGTAGCGGCGACAGGAAGCCGGCTAATCGTTTCTTCATCGGGATGTGTTTGCGTGCTTTGCTCAGGAACCCTTTCAGGAAGCTGGTTACCTGCATTTCCTCACCCTTGCTCAACGCTTGCCCGGCATATTTCTGTTTCAGGTAGAGATTCATAAATGCGCCGAATGACGTTCCCAGCGCCGGATCGACAACTGTGAGTGCATAACGCATCGGTGTGAGGTGGCCGCGCGGCATACCCGACTGATGCAGGTAGAAAGTGGCACTGCGGTACGCCCAGTAGGCTTTCTGGCCGGCAGGCCGTGCCAGCTTATGGCGCAGCAGGTAATACCGGAATATCAGTAAAGGCGTCAGGAATACAAGTATGATCACTGCCACTGCGATCCAGAGTGCGGTGACGGCCATTTGTTTTAAAGAAACCGGTTGTGCCTTTTCTTCTGTTGGCGCTTTTTGTTCCTGCGGCGCCATGTCTTTCTGTTTTACATACACTTCATCGATCGGCGCCGGAGCAGGCAGGCGTTTGCTCAAAGCCGTGCCGCTCTCATGGCTGATCTGTTTCATTTTTCGGATGGCATCGGCATATGAAACCGCTGTAGCATCATCGCCCTTTTGCACTTCGGAGAGCGGGATCTCAATGCTGTCTTTGCGTATAGCAGCAATATGCACATCCATGGAGATGGGGGTGGGCGGCTTGACCTCATACTCCTTATCGTGGAATACCATACGCCGTACATTCAGCGTCAATATTTTTTTGCCGGTATCCACTTCCGCAACAATCCCCTCAGCTGCCAGCCAGGCTTTAGGCGGCTGCATGGGCGGCGTCTGGTCGGGCTGGGGACTTTCCCGCGCATCGTCGTTGCCTACGGTGGTGTCGAAGTCGAGCCAGCCGAAACCGGGGAAGTAAACCTGTACCCAGGCGTGCGCCTGATCGGCGTAATACCAATACCAACCTTTGTTCTTATCGCTCCGGTCAACCGTGAGGAAGCCAACGGTAATGCGCGACGGTATGCCCAGCGAACGGAGCATGAACAGCGTGGCGCCGGCATAGTAGGCACAGTATCCCTGCCGGTTCTCAAACAGGAAGTACATCAGCTTCGAAGCGCTGGGAATATCCGGGATGCCGGGATTGTCGGAATAACGAAAAAGCGGATCGCCGTTTTCATCTTTAGAGAGGAAATAGTCGCGGATGGCGATCACCTTATCCACTGTTGTTTCCGCACCGATTGTGACAGAATCTGCCAGCGCGGATATAACACCGAATTTGGGATCATCCGGCATTTCGGTATAGTAGGCCATGAAAGCCGAATCGATACCGTGATAATCCTTTGCCCGGCGCAGGATCCCGAACCGCTGCTGCTGGAACATCTGTATCTGCGGATCGTCGGCATTATAAACAAAATATGCGCTGTTCAGCTCGCTGGCGTAGCTTTTGGCGCGGAAAGCCGTTTTAAATTCTTCCCTGAAATCTTTTTCCACCGTGATAGGCTGTACAAAATAACCCGTGCTGGGCGCCAGATAGGTATGCGGGGAAAGCTTCCGGGTATATACCTGTATCTCCACCGTCTTCCGGAACTGAGGTCCCATGCTGTTGCCAATCACGGATGAATCGGTGCGGGTATTGAACAGCGGTATGGCTGCGGGATCCGGCTCGAACAGGTCATTCTTCGGGATCAGTGAATCGCGCTCAAAGGTTTCGGTAAGCGTGTCGAATTTGGTGTAATGAAATGCCGTGAGGTATAATGGATTCGGGATGTCTGTGCCTTCAAAATAATTGTCAATATAGGCGCAGAAGAGCAATTCATTGTTGCGCCCCAGGCTGCCGCTCAGCCGTGAGTAATCCTTCAGGTCGAAGTGGCCGTTCTTGTCCTGCTGCAGCATGCTGTTCTCGCCTTCTTTGCCGCCGCCGCCGTGGTTGGCTATGGTTTCCTTGATCTCGTCCTGCATGGCGTAGATGATGCTGCCGAGCAACAGTACCGCCAGCATGCCGAACAATACCAATCGCCGGCTGAGGAACCACCAGAATTTCTGTGATTTGTCTTTGTAATTATAAATCTGCTCGGAGGTGAAGATGATATAGACCCCATACAGCACCGCCGGCGCAAAGGCACGCAGCAGCTCATCAACACTGTCTGTCTTCATCCTTGAAATGACCAGGATGCAGCCACTCAGGAGCAGGGCGGCCAGCAATACCGACCAGTACCGCACACGCAGGAAGCCCCATCCGATCAGCCATCCCAGCGAAAACAGGATGGCCGACACCTGGAAGGCACGGGCGATAAAAAACGCATCAAATTCGCCGGAGCCGGAACGGTCGAGACCTTCATAACCGAGGTAGAGCACAAAGACCAGCAGGATAAACGTCGGCAGGAAGCGGAAGCGGAATGTGTAGAAGACCGCCGAGGCGATCATGCCTGCTGAGAAATACAGCGTTTGTTGGAATGCCTGGTTGCGCAGGATGGCGTAGTAGGCGTTGGCATAGTCGAGCAGGTAATACCCGACCACTGCCGTGGGCAGCAGCAGGAAGATGATCCGTGCAAGCAGTTCGTTTACAGGCGTTGCGCGCTGGATGTTCATGCAGGTGTTTTGTTACTTATAATATAAGATGCTCACCGGGAAAAGAGCATCACCGGTGAATCAAATGTAATTAATTAAGCAGGGAAACGTATGGAGAGGCGGAGGAAGAGGTGCTAAAAGTTTCTTAAAGCAAAATGGAAGTGTGTATTTCTTGTTTGTCTATGGAAATTTATATAAATGACAATACTATTACATTCTTTATGTCCGAACCATTAAATATTTTCTTTATCTTGT
>JBEBVQ010000024.1:0-13822 GCA_040392625.1 Taibaiella soli
AGGAAAGTGAATTTTTATGGAGCGCAGAAGAATAAATGTTATGCAGGCGCCTGAGAAGAATCTAAAATCTAATCCTGATCTGAATACTGATATTACGAAGGTATGCTTAATTAAGTTAAGAAAATAATAAAGAGTGTTATGATCATTAATCGCTAACTTGTTACATTATGTAGCGCAAATCTGCAGTTATGCAGAGGGGATTTTGAAATTTACGACAGGCGTATGTGTTTTTCAGCAGAAGCAAGTTTTGTGGCAGGTTCTGTATTGCTGGGGGTAGGCGTCGTTACTGCCGGAAAGGCGGTAACAACACCGCAGTTCTTTCTGGCGGCAATCCCGCTGTTATTCTCACTGCAGCAGTTTTTCGAAGGTTTTGTATGGTTGTCGCTGCAGCATGGCCGCTTCGCGCAGTTTGGGGATGTTTCGATGTATTCATTCCTGTTTTTTGCGCAGGCTGTGTGGCCGGTACTGATACCGCTATGTGTATGGAAGCTGGAAACACACCGGAGCCGGAGAAGAATACAGGTCGCATTGCTGGCAGCGGGTATTGCTTTTGCACTGTATCTTTTATACTGCCTGATCACCTATCCGGTGAGTGCTGTTATCGATCATCATCACATAAGATACGACCTTGACTTCCCGTTTTCCAGGAAATGGTACTATGGGTTGATCTATTTCCTGCCGACGGTGTTTGCCCCGCTCCTTTCAAGTGTTGGACTTATGCGTCTCCTGGGTGCGGTAAACCTGATCTCATACGGGATTGCCCGCTTTTTTTATAATGGCTATGTTGTTTCCGTATGGTGCTTTCTGGCTACAGCCATTAGCCTTGTCGCTTTTTATATTGTGGTAAAGCAGAACAAGTCGTTTTCTCGCACTGCCGCATCGGATAGCAGGCGCTGAAGCGCATGCGTCAGGCCACAGGACTTGTTGTCGTCCATTCCTCATTAACGGATTCCAGTGAACCTTCATTGCCGGTAATAACAGCAAGGCGGGCAATGACTCTTTCTACCAGTGCATCCGGACAGGAAGCGCCCGATGTGAGCAGTATTTTAGGCGCCCGGTCTGTGGGGAGGTAATCCTGTGTTTCACGCTCCCGGCGGTCATTGAGGTCGAAATGCCGTACCAGCGTACCGGAGATCAGGCAGGCTTCGTCCTTGATGAAATAAGTCGGATATTTTTCTGCGCACAGCTCCACCAGGTGGGAAGTATTGGAGCTATTGTAGCCGCCGATCACAATGGCCAGGTCTGCATCTTCCTGCAGCAGTCCGTGCACGGCGCTTTGGTTGTCGTTGGTAGCATAGCAAAGCGTATCGCGGGTATCGGCAAATCTTTCCGAAACGCGCTCCGGCCCGGTATGGTAATGATCGATCATTACCTGTTTCAGATAATCGGCGATGCCTTGCGTTTCACTGGCGAGCATGGTGGTTTGGTTGACCACGCCTATTTTCTGGAAATCCCGATCCACATCAAAGCCGTCGGAATATTGACCTTTGAAGTCTTTGTAAAATTGCTCCCCCGGCAGTTCGCCGGTGATGAAGCGGGCCAGGTGCCTGGCTTCTTCCATATCCTTTACCACTACAGTCGCTGTGTTTGCCTTGCTATGGGAGAAGGTAGCCCTGGTCTCTTCATGTCCCGGCTTGCCGTGCACAACGATCGTGTAGCCGTCTTTTCCGATCTTCTCGGCGCGGTTCCATACTTTTTCTACAAAAGGACAGGTGGTTTCGTAGCGGGTAGGTTCAATCCCTTTATTCCGGAGTTGCTCTTCGAGCTCCAGCGTGGTGCCGAATGCGGGAATGATCACAATATCATCTGCCTGAAGCTCATCCCAGCCGACCAGCATATTTCCTTTTGTATCCATCAGGAAGCGGACGCCGCAGTCCTGCAGATCGGTATTCACGCCGGGGTTGTGGATCATTTCACTAAGCAGGAAAATACGCTTTCCTACATTTTCCTCTACCGCACGGAAGGCGATCTCGATCGCGTTTTCCACACCATAACAAAATCCGAAATGGCGCGCCAGGATAATCCGGAGCGTACCGATCTCAAGCCGGGTTGGACTGAAGTCTTTCTTCATCCGGTCTGCCGCTTTCCGCTTCTGCTTGATCGCCGTGATCAGCGGACTCCGATAATGTACAGGAACGTTAAACGATTTCATAACCTCTTTTTTTTAATTATGAATGATGAGTTATGAATGATGAATTATGAGTGTGAATTCATCATTCATAACTCATAATATCTCTCAGCTTCACCTCCATACCGGGTTTCACCTGCATGATGCCGGTGGTGATGATGGTATCGCCGGGCTGCAGACCCTGTTCCACATGGATCATGTTTTCCGTACGTGCGCCTGTGCGGATGGTCGTGAGCTTTGCTTTTCCGTTTTTGATCACCGCCACCTGCTTGTCTCTGGTGGTAGGTATCACTGCTTGTGAGGGGATCAGGATGGCATGTTCGTCGCTCTCGAAATTGATCCAGACATGGGCAAAAGCGCCGGGTACGATTTTCCCATCCGGATTGGGTACCCGGGCGCGTACTTTGATGGTACGGGTAGCTGCGTCTGCGCCGGGGTCAATGGCATTGATTGTTGCTGCAATTGTATCCGGGTTCCCCGCAATGGTAAAGTACACAGTTTTTCCCGTGCTGATATAATTCCTGAACTGCCCGGGGATATTAAAATCTATTTTCAGCGGATCCATCTGCTGCAGGGTAGCCACCAGCGTGGCCGGTGATACGATAGCGCCCGGGCTTACCCCACGGATGCCGATCATACCGTTGAACGGCGCCAGGATCCGTGTCTTGCGGAGCATGGCTTCCTGGTAGGCAATGTCGGCATCTATGGATGCTATCTGTGTTTCGGTTGTTTCATAATCCTGCCGGCTGATACCCCCGATATCGAGCAGCTTCTGCTGCCGTTCCTGTATTTTCACCTGGAGTTCGCGCTGTGCTTTCAGCTTCTGTATCTGCGCTTTTATGTCGGCATCATACAATTGCAGCAGCAGGTCTCCTTGCCTTACCCGACTTCCCTCGCGGAAAGGGATGGCCGTAACCCGCCCGGATATTTCGGGATGGATATCTATCTGTTCGTTGGGGACGATCGTGCCGCTGGCGGTGTAGTTGTTGTAATAGGTTTGTGGAGTTACAATATAGCCCGAAGCATGCAGCGTAGGAGGGCCGCCCGCCCGGCCGTTTCCGGCAGCATTGTCTTTCCCTGTACAGCCGGATAGCCAGGCTGTGAGCCAGGCGCCGGTCACCAACATCCGAAAAAAATGATTACCCGCCAGATACATTAACGTCGTTTTAAAGAATTAAATCAGAGAATTGCATGCAAATATAGGTTGATCGTAGCTTTGTAGGACATGAATAACCGGTTGAAGCCATTACATGCGTTATAGGGAAAAGTTAATTTTTTTATTGGTGGTCATTCTACTGGTGATAGCTTTACAGTTGCTGTTGCCCGGAAACCCGGAGCTGATACAGCTTTACAGCCTTTATGTCTTCCAGCCTTATCAATCATTACGAAGTATTTTGTTCGGGAATGTGCCTGTGAGTGTGGGTGATCTGTTATATACGGCGGGCTTTATCATATTGCTGCTGGTTATAGTGCGATGGGTGTATTATCTGATCCGCTTCAGAAAGTACCGGCACCACCTGGGGCATTCCCTCATCCACACGGGTACGGCTGTCGGGGTGTTGTATGTATTGTTTTTCATCGGGTGGGGTGGTAATTATTACAAGCCTTCGTTAAGCGAGCACTGGAAGCTGACGATGAATACCACGGCAAGCGAACATTATCTGTATGATTTTGATGCGTATCTCGTTACACAGCTAAACCGTCTCGCTCCGCAGTATCGGGGACTGCGCTTTCGTGAAGCAGACAAACGTGCGCAGCAGTATTTCCGGGAATATACCGACAGCCGCACCCGTATGCATGGTATCAATGCCAAGGGGAGCATCTTCGGGTATTTCATGCAGTATCTCGGCATTCAGGGCTATTACAATCCCTTTACGGGAGAGGCGCAGGTCAACCGTTTTCAGCCTGCGTTCATGCTGCCCTTTGTAGTGTGCCATGAAATGGCGCATCAGGCAGGGGTTGCAGCCGAAGACGATGCCAATCTCCTGGCCTATGCCGTGGGTACGGCAGCCCCCGATCCTGAATTCCGGTACTCCGCTTACTTCAACTTGTGGCTGTACACGCACAGCCGTGTGCGTGCGTTGGATTCCGTGCGTGCTGCTCTGCACCGCGACCGGCTGAATCCGCTCAGCCTGGCTCATGTGGACACACTTCGTGATATACGCCGCCGGTATAAAAGCGATGTGGGGGCCTACAGCGGTTTATTGTATGACAGTTATCTCAGGCTGCACAACCAGGAAGAAGGTATCCGGAGCTATAACAATGTTGTGGAAACAGCATGGTTGCTGGAATTGCGCAGGGAACAGACCGGTGTGCGTATGATCTCTGTGCCGTAACCGGTAGAGATGCGATGCGTCGCGTCTCTACGTCATAAACAATTTCATTAACGCATCTGCGGCCTTATACGAGGTTATCGTGCCGTTCAGCAGTTCGTTTTTATAATGGGGATAGGCGGCCTGCACATTTTTGTTTTGGAAGAACATATTCTTTACCTGATCCAGAATGGTTTCTTCCATCCAGTAAACCGCCTGTTTTTTTCTTTTTTCAGAAAAATATCCGTTGCTGTCGGCATGTAGTTTATAATGTTCGATGATCTCCCATGCCCGGTCCATACCGGTTCCGTCAAGCGCGGAGCAGGTGCCTGTGCGGGGTGTCCAGCCGCCGGGGTGGGGCGGCAGCAGGTGCATCGCTCGTTTATATTCTATGGCGGCGAGCCTGGCCTTATCCAGGTTAGGCCCGTCGGCTTTGGTGATTAACAGGGCATCCGCCATCTCCATAATGCCGCGCTTGATGCCCTGCAATTCGTCGCCCGCACCGGATAGCATGAGGAGGAGGAAAAAATCCACCATAGAATGAACCGCCGTTTCGGACTGACCAACGCCAACGGTTTCGATGATGATGGTGTCGTATCCCGCGGCTTCGCACAGGTAAATGGTTTCGCGTGTCCGACGCGCTACGCCGCCGAGGGAGTCGCCTGCGGGCGAAGGGCGTATGAACACGTCCGGCAGCACCGATAAGCGCTCCATCCGTGTTTTGTCGCCGAGGATGCTGCCTTTGGAAATGGAGCTGGTAGGATCCACCGCCAGTACGGCGATCTTCTTCCCGTGTGTTTCCGAAAGGTAAATCCCGAAACGTTCGATAAAAGAACTTTTCCCCACACCCGGCACACCGGTGATGCCGATGCGGATCGAATTGCCGGACAAAGGCAGACAACCTTCCACGATCTGTCCCGCCAGTTCCTGGTGGGCGGGCAGTGTGCTTTCGACGAGTGTGATGGCCCGTGCAAGCACAGCGATGTCGCCGGAGATGATCCCCTCCAGATATTGTGCTGCGCTGATGTTCTTTAACCTGGCCAAATTACTTTAATTGAGAATTGAAAATTGAAAATGGAAAATGAGGATTCAACTTTCAATTCTTAATTTTCAATTTTCAATTAATTGAATCAATTTCTTCAGAATGTCTTGTGCGGCAACAGCGATCACCGTGCCCGGCCCGAATACGGCGCTTACCCCGGCCTGGTAGAGGAATTCATAATCCTGCGGGGGGATAACCCCACCGGCTACTACCATAATATCTTCACGTCCCAGCTCTTTGAGCGCGGCGATCACCTGGGGTACCAGGGTCTTATGCCCTGCTGCCAGGCTTGATACGCCGAGTATGTGCACATCATTCTCCACCGCCTGGCGGGCCGCTTCGGCGGGCGTCTGGAACAGCGGGCCGATGTCCACATCAAATCCCAGATCGGCAAAGCTGGTAGCGATCACTTTTGCTCCGCGGTCGTGGCCGTCCTGCCCCATCTTGGCAACCATGATGCGCGGCCTTCTGCCGGCGAGGCGCGCGAATTCATCTGCCAGTTTACGGGCTTGTTCAAAATTCTTGTCCATAGCAATTTCTGATGAATAAACGCCGGCGATAGAGCGGATGGTGGCCTGGTATCGCCCGAACACTTTTTCGCAGGCATAGGATATTTCTCCGAGTGAAGCGCGCTTGCGCGCCGCTTCCACAGCCAGCTCCAACAGATTGCCTTCGCCGGTTCTACAGCATTCGGTAATAGCGTCGAGTATCTTGTTTACCTCCTGCTGATCGCGGGATGCACGCAGTTTCTGCAATCGTTTGATCTGTGCTTCGCGTACCCGTGTATTGTCTACCTCGAGCGTTTCAATCAGTGTCTGCTTTTCGGGGCGGTACCTGTTGACGCCAACGATAATATCTTGCCCGCTGTCGATCCGGGCCTGTTTTTTGGCTGCCGCTTCTTCGATCCGCATTTTGGGGATGCCGGTTTCAATGGCTTTGGCCATGCCGCCGAGCTGCTCAATCTCCTGTATCAGCCCCCAGGCTTTATGTGCCAGTTCATGCGTGAGATATTCTACATAGTAGGAGCCGCCCCAGGGATCAACGGTTTTGCAGATGTTATTTTCAAGCTGCAGGCACAATTGCGTATTACGTGCAATGCGGGCCGAAAAGTCGGTGGGCAGAGCAATCGCTTCGTCCAGCGCATTGGTGTGCAGGCTCTGGGTATGCCCCAGCACGGCGGCCATAGCTTCTATGCTGGTACGCGCCACATTATTAAACGGATCCTGCTCGGTAAGGCTCCAGCCGGATGTCTGGCAATGGGTACGTAAAGCCAGCGATTTGTTGTTTTTCGGATTGAATGATTGTACGATCTTCGCCCAGAGCATTCTGCCCGCCCGCATCTTGGCGATCTCCATGAAATGGTTCATGCCGATCGCCCAGAAGAAAGAAAGGCGGGGTGCAAATCGGTCTATATCAAGCCCTGCCTGCAAGCCGGTACGGATGTATTCCAGTCCGTCGGCCAGGGTATAAGCCAGTTCAATATCGGCAGTAGCGCCTGCTTCCTGCAGGTGGTAGCCGGAGATGCTGATGGAGTTGAACTTGGGCATATGCTTCGAAGTGTATTCGAAGATGTCGGCAATGATCTTCATGGAAGGAGCCGGCGGATATACGTAAGTATTCCGCACCATGAATTCCTTCAGAATATCGTTCTGTATGGTGCCGGTCAGCTTTTCAGCGGGGACGCCCTGCTCTTCGGCGGCAACAATATAAAATGCAAGGATCGGCAGCACGGCGCCGTTCATGGTCATAGAGACCGACATCACATCCAGGGGGATCTGATCAAAGAGGATCTTCATATCCAGGATGGAGTCAATGGCCACACCGGCTTTACCTACATCGCCTACCACACGCTCATGATCGCTGTCGTAACCGCGGTGCGTAGCCAGGTCAAAAGCTACGGACAGGCCTTTTTGCCCCGCTGCGAGGTTACGCCGGTAAAATGCATTGGATTCTTCAGCAGTGGAGAAGCCCGCATATTGCCGGATTGTCCACGGGTTCAGCGCATACATAGTGCTGTACGGCCCGCGTAAAAACGGAGGCAGCCCTGCGGCAAAATGCAGATGTTCGTACCCCTCATTATCTTTGCGGTCGTAATCGCTTTTGATCGTGATCTGTTCTGCCGCAGTGAACACATCGCTGCTGCTCCCGGATGTTTCCGGGGTCACAGAACGGTAGGGTATTTTACTGAAATCCTTTTTCATGCTTCTTGTTTTCTTCTACCAGCCTTGCCTGCTCATGGTGTGCCGATAACCGGATGGCTGCAAGCGGCTGTATATCGTATGCCCCGTTTTTATCTGTTTCCGGAGCCGGTGGGATGGAGATTTTCTCCTGCATCTGCTCTGATAAGTCCGGGTATTTGTTAGCGCCCACCAGGATAATTTTTCCTGCTGCAAAATCTTCCTGCTCCTTAGCTGCAAAGCTGCTGATGGTTTCCTGCACAGAACCTGCGCGCAGGCATTCCGGAAATCCGCCAGCCGCCTCTATCTGCTGAAACCCATTCCATGCTTTTTCTGCGATCTGTTCGGTGAGCATTTCGATGAAATAAGAACCCGCAGCGCTATCGGCTATTTTATCGAAATGGCTTTCGTGCTTCAGGATAAGCTGGATGTTCCGCGCTATTCTCCGGGAGAATTCATTGTCTGTAGTAAAGGTACTATCAAACGGCGTTACGCTCAGGGTGTTGCATCCGCCGGTCACGGCTGCCATAGCAGCCGTGGTGGTACGGAGCAGGTTGTTGTATGCATCATAGATCGTAAGCGGGCGGTCTGCGGTCACTGCGTGTACATAGAGTTGGTTTTTGATGCCGTAGGTTTCCAGCAGCAATGCAAAGACCTTTCTCAGCGCCCGGAATTTGGCTATTTCAAAGAAATAATCGGTACCTGCAGCCAGCGTTACCTGTATGCGGCCATCCAGTGATGCGGGTGGGATACCTGCCTCTGTGCAGGCATTGATGTATGTGTGGGCATGTGCCAGCGCGCATGCAAGCTGGTAGGCCGGCGGAGCGCCGGCATCATGATATAGGGCAGCATCAACGCACAATGTCTTGTACGGAGTGGATTGAGTGAACAGCTTTGTCCAGGTCTCCAGATCCTTTTGGTATGTATTGTTCGCGCTGCCCTGCTGTAATGCCTGTGCTATGAAGTCTGCATGAACAGAGATGTTCAGTTGCTCCGGCTGCCATCCCTGCGACAGGATATAAGCCCGCATGTTGTTCCAAAAGATAAGCGGGTCGCCGTTAATGGAAAATTGCAGACTGATATACGGAGCGCCGATCTCTCTGAGGAGTGTGGGCATATCCGTCTGGTGTGTAAGGCGGAAGTGCAGGGCAGTGGCGCCATTGTCCAGTGCGTGCAGCGCTTTTTTATTCGCTTCGTCTTCGTCCGTTACATAGATCACCTCACAGATATCCCAATCCGTATGCATAAACAACGGCCGGCATTCAGGCAACGCAGCAATATCTTCAGCCGTGTAAAACGGCTTCACTGTAATACCCTCTGCTGTGGTGTATTCCAGGGTTTCAAAAGCCGCCCCTTTCAGGTCTTTGATCGCCTGCTGTATCCATTCCTCCGGCTTCACCGGCGGAAAAGAAGCAAACAGTTTGCTGTCATCATTCATAAATCATCGTTAATCATTCATAATTCATAACCCATAATTCATTTCCCGTCATTATTGGGCGAATGATTATTCGCCCCTACAGCGTATTCACCCCTCATGTCCGTAATGCAGTACTTTTTTTGCTTCGTCATTGATCACCTGCAGGGCAATATCTGTAGGCATATCGCCTGCTACGGTGAGCACATAGTCAATGATACGCACATGCAGGTCTTTGGCAGTAGCGTCAGGTTTCAGTTGTTGTGAAAGCTGGCTGACCATATTGATCTCCTGTTCCTTTACGTTTTTTACCGTGTCCCACACCTGTGTGGATACATAGATCTGCTGGGAGAGGTTGTGTTCGAATTCTGAATTGACCTGTAAGGTGATCGCCTGCTGTAATTCTTTGGCAGACATTTCAGGATGATAGATCCGCGGTATCAGGTTGCGGGGTTGTATCCGTTCAAGGAAGACAACCAGTCTTTCATAAGCCTGCAGCCGCAGGCGTAGGGTAGTGTCGTTGTTGTCGCGGAGCAGCGTCAATTGTTTTCGCTGTGTCTGGCTGACCAGAAATTTCTGGACGATCAGGTAGCTGCTGATCAATACGATCAGCGCAGGGAGGGTGTATTTCAGGATTTCGAGCAGGGTGGCTACATACGGATTCATGCTGCTGCAAATTTAGTTTGCCGTGACAAAATAACATGTTTTTCCCTGATTGGCATATTCCGGCTGCACTTTGCCGGCACAAAAAACTTTTGCGGCAGGGTTTTTATACAAGATATGGTATTAACCTGAAATTTTATGAGAACGCATGAATTTGATAAGCCCCCACACGATCAGAGTATGATGATGAATACTATGACCTCGTGTGTAAACAAGGTGGTAAGACAGGGATATACCGATACATTCAGGATCACGGACAGAGGGCTGCTCTCCTGCACCAGGAACCGCTACTTCCGGCCGGAACAGGTGCGGGTAATCAACTTCTACCGTTTTGAAGGCCAGTCCGACCCCGCCGATAATTCGATCATGTATGTGATCGAAACATCAGATGGCCTCTGCGGTACTTTGATTGATGCGTATGGGGCATATGCAGATAACCGCGTCAACAATTTTATGAAAGCTGTACAGAATATCCATAAAAAGGAAGAGCCGTCCGGACAATAATCCCAAACAATCCCGGGTTAGTTTTCGACAGGGAAATATAACTTAAAGCTCGCTCCCGCATTAGGATGGCCGTGCGCAAGAATGTAGCCGCTGTGGTTGGCCATTACCCGCTGGGCCAAGGTAAGGCCGGCGCCCTTCCCCTCATACACGGACTGCTGATTGTGCAGCCGCTGAAATAGCAGGAATATCTTGTGCATAAATTTATTATTGAACCCGATCCCGTTATCCGTAATGCTGATCCGGTGAAAGGCCCGCCCGGCAAGCGCCCGGTTGATTTCCGCAAGTTCTGTTCCGTCGGCTTTTGATGCCGTCACGGTGATCAATGGTGAAATGTCTTCGTTAGAAAATTTAAGGGCATTATCCAGCAAGGCCTTAAATAATAATTGCAACTGGGCCGGGTAGCCTGTAATAACAGGAAGCTCGCTGAGTTGGATATCGGCCTTTTTATCCCTGATCTTTTTTTCCAGTTCGGCCATGGCTTCCCGTATGATTGTATTAAGATCCGAAACTTCAGCATCTCCCTGATCACTTACAAGACTGGTGAGATCGGCCAGGTCTTCGATCAGTTCCTGCATGCGAATGGCAGCATTGTTGATACGCCCCATCAATGTTTTGCTGTCTCCATCCAATTCTTTTTTCTGTCGCAGGAGCTGGTTGACGAATATCCGTATTTTTCGCAGCGGCTCCTGCAGGTCATGCGAAGCGGCAAATGCGATCTGCTCCAGTTCATTATGCGATCTCCGCAGGTCGATCAGCTTTATTTGGAGGTCTTCCTGTGCACGTATGCGCTTCCTGAGCGCATTGATCATCAATATCATCAAGAGCAGGGCCAGTGCACCGAAGCCGAGATACAAGTACTTGATATTACTGACGGTGAGCTGCTGGTACAGTAATTTGTTTCTGTGGTACTCGGACAGGTGGGCACGCTCTACCCGTTTCATTTTCTGTATAAAATCCATGCAATGCTGCATGGATATCCGACCTTTATAAAAATATACCGGTACTTCTTCCGTTGCAGCCGTGTCGGCAAACTTCAGGTTCTGTTTCAGATGGGTAATGCGGGATACCACATGGCTGCGCAGCAGGATTACATTATTGTACTGCTCCCGGTTGTTTTCTGTCATGAGCTTCAGCTTATCCGTGATCGGGATCAGCCTGGAATGAGACTCGGCAATCAGCCGGATATAATTGCTGTCGCGGGTGATCATGTAACCCCGTTCCAGGCGGTCTATATCTTTAATGACCAGCTCCATCCGGTCGAGGTGCGACATGATGCTGTATGTCTGCTCTACCTTGTCGATGGTATTGATCAGGGTCTCCAGCCGTCTGACCGAAGTAAAAGAAAGTACTGTCATAATGATGAATGACAGCAGGAACAATATAGAGATGACGTAGAGCCTTTTTTTCATTCCATATCAAACATAATTCATTTCGGTGATTAGTTTGCCCGGATATTTCCCCCGGATTTTGAGGAAAATTATCCTCACTCTTCGATTATTTGGATATATTTTTTGTTTATTGTATTCGTTGTTTTTTTGTTTTGATTATCGCAGTGTGCTGGCTGTCAGATTACAACAAAGATTTTTAATTATTCCTTTGGATGCCGGAAATCTGGCTTTAAGGTTGCATATAGATACATAGCAGCATTACCAGAATAGTTTTATCTCCCAAAATATATTTGTTATGTTCACACAGCACCAGGTACAAAAGCAGCAACTGAAAATATTGCCGCAGCAAATACAATTGCTGAATCTTTATTTCCTTAACAATCAGGAATTGGAGCAGCGCATCAAGACGGAGCTTGAGGATAATCCTATGCTGGAAATGAGTAGCCAGGAGTCTGAAGCTACCGGAGAAGATCCATCTTCTGATGATGTTGTTATTGATGCCGGGCAGGAATGGGATGATTATCGGGATGATGACATCCCGGATTATAAAACGGAATACCAGAATTATTTCTCTGCAGACCAGTTGCCTGAAATACCTATTGTATCCGTAAACCATTTCAGGGATGAGCTGAAGCAGCAGCTTCGCCTGCTGGATATTTCTGACAATGACAAGATGCTTGCAGAATATCTGGTGGATATGCTGAATGACCGGGGACTTATGGATAAGCCGCTGGAAGAAGTAGCGGATGATCTTTCATTTAATATGCAGATACTGGTTGACGAGCAGGAGCTGGAGCGCATCCTCGCCCGGATCCAGGAACTGGATCCGGTGGGTATCGGTGCACGCGATGTGCGGGAATGCCTGCTGCTCCAGTTGGAGCGGATGAACCACAGGCGCCCGGATATACGGTGCGCTTATAGGCTTGTCCGCGATCATTTTAATGATCTGATGCACCGCCAGTTTGAGAAAGTACAGCACAGCCTCAATATTGATGAGGACGAGTTGCGCATTGTACTGCAAAAGATCGGTACGCTGAATTTTTACCCGGTTTCCGAGCGTGTTACTTTATTTGAACCTAAGGACACGATCATTCCTGATTATATCATCAGCCGGGATGGCGACGATATCCGGGTAAACCTGCTGCATGCCAGATCTTCTTCCGTCTTTGTCAATCAGTCTTTGTATGATCAGCTCGCCGGGCAGTGCGGCAGTCGTGACAAATCAGCGATACAGTACGTCCGGAACAAATTGCAGTCGGCCAAATGGTTTGTGCAGGCAGTGAAGCAAAGGGAGCATACCATGATGCAGATCATGGAATGTATCGTCCGGATACAGAAAGAGTACTTTGTGGACGGGGATATACACCTGCTGAAGCCCATGGTGCTGCGAAACGTAGCAGAGGAGTCGGGTCTGGATATCTCTACAATCTCCCGGATCACCAGTAATAAATATGCCGAAACACATTTCGGACTGATCTACCTGAAAGATCTTTTTAGTGAAGGTATTGCCAATAAAAAAGGAAAAGTGATCAGCAATAAAGTGATCCAGTCGGTGATAGAAGAAACGATCAGCAATGAAGATAAGCGCCACCCCTATACAGATCAGCAGCTTGTGCATATACTGACAGGGCAGGGGTATAACATCGCCAGGCGTACGGTAGCCAAAT
Organism: Taibaiella soli; assembly: GCA_040392625.1. GTDB lineage: Bacteria > Bacteroidota > Bacteroidia > Chitinophagales > Chitinophagaceae > JBEBVQ01. The sequence continues at coordinate 13,296 of JBEBVQ010000024.1, forward strand.
ACCGGGAGCAGATGGGCATCCCGATCGCACAGATAAGGTCGGTCTGGGTTTGATAATTATTGATTTATTGGTAAATTGACGGTTTAAAGTATTCGTAACACACACATTCAATTGAAAACAAAATATGGGTAAACAAATTTTGGTAATTGACGATGACAATGACATGTGCCTGTTATTAAACCGTTTTCTGACACGCCATGGATATGTTGTAACGAGTTTTCATAATGGCCAGTCGGCTTTAGGCTGGATGAAAAAAAATATTCCTGCATTGGTATTGTGTGATTTCAGACTGGATGATATGACCGGTGCGGCGTTGCTGGCAAAGATAAAGGAGGTGCACACCGATGTGCCGGTAATTATCATCACCGGGTATAGCGATGTAAAGGATGCGGTAGAAGTGATGAAGCTGGGCGCATATGACTATGTGACCAAGCCATTGTTCCCGGATGAGATATTGCTTACCATCCGGAAAGCCCTCAGCGAGCAGACTGGTCAGAAGGCAGACCGGCAGCAGGCACCGACGCCGG
>JBEBVQ010000025.1:0-13476 GCA_040392625.1 Taibaiella soli
CAGCCGCACCACATCGGCACCGGCAGCGCCTGTGAATATGCCATATGTATCGAGCAGCTTTGTCCGCAACCTCTTATCCGCATTAAACCCGATCATCAATCCCCTGCCGCGCACCTGCTCAATACCTGCGATTGCCGATAGTTCCTTCAATAAATATTCACCTGCAGCGGCAGCATGATCCATCAGCCGCTCCTGCTCCATTACCTCCAATACAGCCAGTGCTGCTGCACATGCCAGGTAGTTACCACCGAATGTTGTGCCCAGCATGCCATGCCAGGGACGGATATGCGGTGCAATCAATACACCGCCAACCGGGAATCCGTTGCCCATGCCCTTGGCCATCGTATAAATATCCGCCTGCACGTCTGCATGATCCGCAGCAAAGAACTTCCCGGTACGGCCATAGCCGCACTGCACCTCATCCGCTATAAAGACAGCCTGATGCAGATCGCAAAGCGCCCGTATCTGCTGCAGGAAGCTGTCTGAAGCTATATTAATACCACCCACTCCCTGAATCGCTTCAACGATCACGCCGGCGATCTCCTGTCCATGTGCATCAAAATATTCTTTCAGTGCGTGCGTATCATTATACGGAAGAAATACAACATGCTCCGTTTCATTAACCGGCGCTATGATGCCTTTGTTATCCGTAGCAGACACCGCAAGGGAAGTACGTCCATGAAATGCTTTTGAAAAGGCCACGATCTTCTTCCGTCCCGTGTGGAAGGATGCCAGTTTTAGCGCATTCTCGTTAGCCTCGGCCCCTGAATTACACAGGAACAACTGATATGCTTCTTTTCCCGACAACACTCCAAGCTTGTCCGCCAGATCATTCTGCAGAGGTATCCTGATCGAATTGGAGTAAAAGCCGATCCGATGGAGCTGCTCCGTAATGCGGGCTACATAATGCGGGTGCGTATGGCCGATGGAGATCACAGCATGACCGCCATAAAAATCCAGGTACTGCCTGCCCTGGTCATCCCGGATATAAGATCCCTGGCCGCTTGCAATGGCAATGTCGTTTATAGGATATACGTCGAATAGTGGCATGAGTGTTTTAAATTTTCAGTATTTGGAAGCAAATCAAAAGACGATTGATTTTAGCTTAAGTCCGGCATCTTCCGCAAAGCCAAACATCAGGTTCATATTCTGTACAGCCTGACCTGATGCGCCTTTCAGCAGATTATCAATTGCCGAGTGAATGATTAATCGGCCTGCAGCATATTCCAGATGAAGCAGGCATTTATTGGTATTCACCACTTGCTTCAGATCTGTTGGCTGCCGGCTTACGCGGGTAAAAGGGTGCGTGTCGTAATAGGCTTCATAAAGCCGGTATGCATCCTCTAACGAAAGATCACAGCGAGTATATGCAGAGATATAAATACCACGCGGGAAGTCGCCGCGCCAGGGCATAAACAATACCGGGCCTGCACCGCTTTGCATATGCTGCAAGGTCTCTGTCACTTCTCCTGTATGCTGATGTGAGAGGGATTTATAAGCCTGAACATTACTGGCCCGCCAGGAAAAATGAGAGCTGGCCTGCAGCTTCTGTCCGGCGCCGGTAGCGCCGGTTATACCCGTGACATGTACTTCCTGTGAGAGCAATTCCTGATCTGCAAGCGGCAACAACGCCAGCTGTATCGCAGTGGCAAAACAACCGGGGTTGGCAATATTGTGCGCATCTTTTATTGCATCGCGATTATATTCCGGCAACCCGTAAACAAAACCACGATCACCCATAGTATTATTTGCATCCAGACGAAAATCCTGGGAAAGATCAATGATCCGGACAGATTCCGGAATGGCATGCTGCTCCAGGAAAGTCCGCGCTTCGCCATGTCCCACACACAGGAAAAGCACATCCACATCATCCTGCAACTGATCTGTAAACGATAGATCCGTATCTCCCAGCAGGTCTTTATGCACCGCGTGTACCGGCTGACCGGCATGGCTGCGGCTATGCGCAAACAGGATATCCACCTGCGGATGGTTCAATAACAAACGGATCATTTCACCACCGGTATATCCGGCGCTGCCAATGATGCCTGTTTTTATTTTTTTTGTCATGATTTTGATTTTTCGTGGACGCGGTATACCGTGTTTGTTAGAGACAGGGCATGCTGTAGAGACAGGGCATGCCCTGTCTCTAACTACGGTTTGTTTATTGAATGGTATATAGATACCTGGTTGCCGAAAATTTTGGCAAACCCTTTCACATCATCACCGGTCCATCCATTGTTCATTTCGCCGTAGGCGCCGAATTTCCCGCTCATCAGATCATGCCCGGAACGGATACCGCTAACCGTAAAGCGATACGGGTGCAACGTCACAAACACATCACCGGAAACGGTCTGCTGTGTATCTTCCAAGAACTTCTCAATATTCCGCATCGTGGGGTCGAGCATCATGCCCTCGTGCAGCCAGTTGCCGTACCAGGCGCTCAACTGGTCTTTCCAGTAAAGCTGCCATTTGGTAAGCGTGTGCTTCTCCAGCAGATGGTGTGCTTTGATAATGATCAGCGGCGCTGCCGCTTCAAATCCGACCCGGCCTTTAATACCAATGATCGTATCGCCCACGTGAATATCGCGGCCAATACCATAAGACTGTGCGATCTGCTGCAGCTTCTGAATTGCTGCAATAGGATTGAGTGATTCACCGTCAATACCCGCAAGTTCCCCCCGTTCAAACCGAAGTGTCAGTGAGCGTTCTCCGGTTTCAGCGACCGGGGTTGGCCACGCCTCTTCCGGCAAATACCTATCGCTCGTAAGCGTTTCCTTCCCACCAACGGATGTGCCCCAAAGTCCCTTATTGATGCTGTACGTTGCTTTGGAAAAATCCATTTCAATACCCTGTTCTTTCAGGAAAGCGATCTCAGCCTCCCGGCTCAGTTTATGATCCCTGATGGGCGTAATGATCTCCGCATGGGGCAGCATGCTCTGAAATACCATATCGAACCGCACCTGGTCATTGCCAGCGCCGGTGCTGCCATGCGCTATCGCATCTGCGTTGACCTGCTGCGCGTATTGCGCAATAGCAATGGCTTGCACCATACGCTCTGCACTTACACTCAGCGGATACACATTATTCTTCAGCACATTGCCATAGATCAGGTAGCGGATACACTGCTCGTAATACTGCTGCGTCACATCAATAACCTCAAACGAAGCAACGCCAAGCGCGTAAGCCCGCTCACGGATATGCGCCAGTTCTTCATCGCTGAAGCCGCCGGTCTGCACCGTGACAGCATGTATTTCATATCCCGGCATGTTACCGAGATACACTGCACAATAGGTGGTATCAAGCCCTCCGCTGTATGCCAATACTATTTTTTTCATGAGTCGTTCGTTTAGTCATTTATTCGTTAAACCGTCTCTCTATTTGTGACATTCATTCCTTAATCAGACGCCAGCCAGCATATGCAGCACTGGTACGGCTTTCCGCTTCAGGTACTTACCCAGCCGTATCCGCTTGATACGCAGCAGCCGCTCATAGGCTTTTGCTTTCTGTTTGAAATGACTGGCAGTTTCCTGTGGCGTATAATGATCGGCGGGGTCGTACAGCATAGCGGTACACAGGCAATTCTTCCGCTCCTTGCTCATTAATATTTCATAGTTCACACAGCTTTTACACCCTTGCCAGAACGCTTCATCCTGCGTAAGCTCGGAATAGGTGACCGGCTCATAGCCCAGCTCGCTATTGATCTTCATTACAGCGAGTCCCGTAGTAAGCCCGAAGATCTTTGCGTTGGGATATTTCTTCCGGCTCAGCTCGAATATCGTCTTCTTGATCAGCCGTGCTACACCGCTTTTCCGGAATTGCGGCGCCACGATCAGCCCGGAGTTGGCCACATATTCTCCATGACTCCAGCTTTCGATATAGCAGAAACCGGCCCACTCGCCTGCAGGAGAAAATGCAATAACAGCTTTACCCTCCCGCATCTTCTGCTCAATATATTCGGGAGTGCGCCGGGCAATACCCGTTCCACGCGCTTTGGCGGAAGCCGCCATTTCATCGCATATAAGATGCGCATAGCCGATGTGGCGAACATCTGCCGCCAACACCTTAAAAGGCTGGTTCATGAATGTATATTTGGACGTAATCAATACCGTATCCGTCAGGCAAAGCTGACCGGGACAATCAGACGAAGGCTATGAAGCCTCTTCAACAGGTAATTACTGCTGGCATATCCATGGTATCAACGTCGCACACGGAAGGAAGCCGCGTGGTAGCAAAAAACTGCCCTGTTCAGGACAGCAAAAAACCCGTTACCGGAGTGCATCTGATGCACATGCTGTGAGGCCGGTGAAGTGGAAAAGGTTTTTTTCATTTTTAAAATGAATGTAAAAGAATAAAAATGTTTTTTAGGACTGCAAAGGTAAAGGGATTTTCAGGATAATTTCCAAATTTTTTTCATCCCAAGAATTTTCCTACAGATTTTGCAGCAGCAGATACAACCTTGAGCAAATACAACTCCGCGATACATGCTCACAATGTGTAACTTTATCTGCAGGAACCAAGAGTACTTTCTATGGCAGCAATAAAAACAAAAGAAACAGATGCCGATGTTGAAGCCTTTATCCATTCCTTTGTCGATACCGAACAGAAAAGGCAGGATAGTTTTGCATTATTGAAGCTGATGGAAGATGCCACCGGGCATAAGCCTAAAATGTGGGGCGCATCGATCATCGGGTTTGGATATTATCACTACAAATCCGAGAGGAGCCGTCAGGAAGGCGACTGGCCACTTGTTGGCTTTTCGCCCCGCAAGGCAGCCATCTCGCTTTACGTATATACCGGCAGTGAAGGACAGGCAGAACTGCTGAATGATTTTGGTAAATTCAAAATGGGAAAAGCATGTATGTATGTCAAAAAGCTGTCGGACATCAATCAGGATGTGCTTAGGAAGCTGATAAAATCTACTGTTAACTTCCTGCAGACAAAATATGGAAAACAATAAGCCATGCAGCACAACGTACAATGGAAAGAAGCGTTAGGGCAGATTGCCTCAATCCTGGCAAAGGCTCCGTTGGAAAAAAGTATTAAATGGGGAGCAGAAGTTTTCACCTACAACGGACGGAATGTGGTGAGCTACGGTGGTTTTAAAAATCACTTTGCCATCTGGTTTTATAACGGTGTCTTTCTGAAAGATAAATATAAAGTATTAGTGAGCGCTGCGGGCGGGAAAACCAAGTCGCTGCGACAATGGCGATTCACCTCACTTTCAGAAGTGGATGAAGCTATGATCCTGTCGTATATCGACGAGGCTATTGAGATCGAGAAAAAAGGATTGAAAATAGCCCCGGAGCAACATCAGCCGGTACCTGTTCCCAGCTTACTGGCAGCGGCGCTGGCCAAAGACAAAAAACTGAAGGCTGCATTCGATCAGCTCACTTCCGGCAAACAAAAAGAATACAGCCTGTATATTGAGGATGCCAAACAGGAGTCAACAAAACTGAAGCGGATCGATAAAATCAGGCCAATGGTCATACAGGGTATAGGTTTATATGACAAATACAAGTAAGCCTGCTTTGCAGCAACGCAAAGTATAACAACTGCTACAAACGCTCCACCTCTTCAGCAGACCGATGGCAGTAACAATTATACAGATTAACGATATGACTAAGCCGCAATGCAAACACAAAATATAATGTCGTTTCATTCTATGGGAAATAATTCTAAATTTGCCGGGCAGGAGCAGCAATATTCATCCGAAGCTAACCGGACAGGCGGTTTACTCCAGATGTGCTAAAGTTCGCTTTGGCATTGAACGACAAAATAAAAACATGACATATCCACTTGTCCCGATTGGACTCATTATAGTGTTCATCGCTTATGTAGCCTATCTCGCATTTGTCAGAAAGAATCTAAAATCCAAAATCAATACAGTAGTCCTTCCCGGATTGTTTTTTATAATAGTATGGCTCGTTATTTATTATTTCATTTTAAAATAGCAGCTTAATCAACCCTGTGTTCCTGAGCGAGTATCTCCCGGATGATATCGCTCACTATACCGGCGTGGCTCACGATCATCAAATGTCCGCCGTTATGGACAGGAACCGGCCGGTCAATGTACCGGTAAGGAAGCAACCGGTCACGCTTGCCATGTATGTGATATACCTGACCGGCTGGAACATCGTTCTTCCATTGCAGAATCTGGCTCAGTGCCCATTTCAGAAAATCAGGGTCTGTATCCTTCAGAATCGCAGCCAGCAATTTTTTCTCCTCCTGTGTGGTCACCCCAAACAGCCAGAAGGTAACGGCATTGGGCCAGACCAGCAAGCGGCCAGGCAATAGCCTCAGCAGAAACCTGTTCAGATATCCACGAAAATAAGGAGGTATTTCCCTTTTAGTTTTTGCAGATGAAATCAGAATGACAATGGCGCCGGGTATTTGCTTTGCCACTTCCATAGCCACCATACCTCCAAAGGAAAGACCGATCAGCACAGGGTTATCTGAAATCATCTCCCGTGCCATTCGGGTTGCATACGACGAGATCTTCTCCTGGTCCTCCGGTTTGATCCAGCTCATATAACGAATCGAATATCCGGATAGGTCCAGTCCCGAAAAAGCCCGCTCATCAGCGCCGAGTCCGCTGAATAAATACAAGTCCGGTATTTTCATTACATAGCTATAATCCGGAACTCAGTCCTCCTGTTCATCTGATGCTGCTCTTCGGTGCAGTCATCACAGCCAGTGCAACGATGCACCGGATCTCTTTCACCATACCCCTGAGACTTCAACCGGCTCCTGTCGATACCGCGCTGTTGCAGGTATTTGATCACCGATGCGGCACGCGCCTCCGACAAACGCAGGTTGTAGGCTTCGCGGCCGCGGCAGTCGGTATGCGCATTCACCTGTATGCTCATAGCCGGATACTGGTTCAGCAGCTCCAGCAACCGGTTCAGGGCCGGCCTGGCATCTTCACGAATATCGGCTTTATCGAAATCGTAGTAAATATTATCGACGCGGTACACCTCTCCTATACTGAGCCACTTCATAAAGATCGTATCGGTGATCCTTATGGAAGCAACACCTGATTTGACGCCTTTTACCGGGATTATTTTTTCATTCCCGTAATAATTTTCTTTTACGGCATAGACATTATAGGTATGGCCGGCTTCAAGCGCACGCATATATATGCCTCCCGTTTCGAGGTATGCAGAATCCGCTTTCCCCCACCCCGGCCTTGTCATGACGACCAGCGGCTCCGGCACGGGCTGCCGTGTCGTTTCATCCAGTACCACAGCCGTATAGCTGATATCCATGTCAGACCCCAAACGGACGACGGCATGGATCGTATCTCGCTCCCGGTCTGTCTGTGGCGCAGAGAGATACACAGTGGCGGTCCGATATCCCTGTTTGCTGACGGCCACATCATACATAGGCTGAGGAAACAGACGGATGATCAACTGCCCATCGGGGTCTGTGACTTCCCGGCGCTCACCGGCATCGCTCCTCAGCAGGACATTCGCCTGGCCTACAGCGCTCCCGTTTACGGAGTCAGTGACCTTCAGGCTCAGATACAGCTCTTGCCGGTTGAAATGATAAATATTATCTCCCTTCCTGGCCGCCGGACGGTTGGATGCAAAATACCCGTAGCGGCTGCCGGGATACAGAGTCAGGGACATATCATCATACGAAGAGTTGACCGGTGTACCGGCATTTTCGGGCTCGCTCCAAGTGCCTGCAGATTGATTCCAACGGGTATAATAAACATCCAGCCCGCCCAAACCGGCATGACCATTGGATGCGAAGCTCAGTGTTGTGTTATCGATAAACACAGGGAACATTTCATCACCTTCTGTATTGACGGTTCTGCCGAGTTGCTCCGGCTTCGACCACTCTTCTCCTTCCCTGCGGCTCAGATACAGATCTGTCTGTCCTTCCCCTCCCGGCATATCCGAAGAAAAAACCAGCAGATTTCCATCTGGGCTGATCGCAGGATGCGCTGTGGAGTAATCTTTATCATTATACCGGAAGGGCGTTATCTTATTGTATTGCCGTGTCGTTGTATCGTATTCATCTGCGATCATGATCTGCAACCGCACCGTACCCCCGGGGTCGGATACCGGCTGGCGTGAAATGAATTGCCGGGCCTGGGTGGTCCGGGTGAAAAACATCCGGCTGCCATCGGTTGTAAAAGCGGCGGGGCCGTCGTGAAATCTGGTATTCATCTTTCCGCCCATCGGCTGTGGAGCAGCGCTGCATTGCCCTTTTTCATTGCAGGACACCCTGTATATGTTGTAATACGGATTACCCGTCCATCCATCCCGCCTGCTTGTAGCATCTGCCAGCGAATCTGTAGTAAATACAAGATCATTACCTTGCAGTGCCGGTCCAAAATCTGACCCATCGGTATTGAATGCCATCAATGTGGCTTTACCCTCCGGCACCTGCCGGAACCGGCCGGCCGCTGCCTCGCTTCCACGTATCAGGTTGGCAGCCCGGCGGTCTCCCGGCTTCACCGCCAGGTATTGTTTCAGATAAACGGCTGCTTCATCATACCGCTGTAACGTCATCAGCACCTCCCCGTAATGCAGCTTTGTATATTCAGGTAAATTCTTGTCCTGCTGCGCTGCTTTTGCGTACCATGCCGCTGCCCGGGCCGGTTGCTTCGTCAGCCGGTAGCAATCTCCAAGCCGGGTATAAACCCGTGCATTCTGCCCTTCGGGCGTAGCCGCTGCTTTTTCGTAATAAGGGATCGCATCGTGGAATGCAAATTGCCGGTACAGATAATCCGCACGTAACAAGTCCTTTGACTCTGCCAGACCGTACAACGGAAGCAGTAGCAGGACAAAGGAAAGCATGTAGGATACTTTTTTCATGGATCATTCTTTTTCTGTGTCAATAATGTTTGTTACCCCGGTCAGAAATTCCTGATAAAGCGGGGATTCACATACCGGTTCAAGTCGCGCGCGAAGTCGATCCCCACCATCACCTCGTGCGTACCGCGGGTATAACTATTCAGGCCTGATGCTGTATAATCATACGCATAGCCGATGTTGAGGATCTTCGTGGCCTGAACGTGAACGATGCCGTTGATGGACTTATCCGTGCGGTAGGTAACACCAAGCATCAACCGGCTGTATATAATGCAGGTAAGATTGAAGTCGGCATTCACGGGCAGCCGGTAATCGCCATTGCCCGCGTACCTGGTCATCGCCTGAGGGAGAAAAGTGAAATTGTCTGACACCGGAATACTATACCCGCCGCTTATGAAATATGCGCGTATCTGCCGCGCGTTTTCACCGCCTGCAAAGGTGGGCTGGTTTTTATCATAATAATTCTGCAGTATCCCGGGCGCTGAAAACCCAAGGTAATGACGGTCGCCCGACCAAAACACACCGGCGCCAACGTTAGGTAAAAATGAGTTCCGTACGTCTTCAGTCAGCACTCTGTCAGCAGGCTGAAAGGCATTCAGGTTGCCGAATCGCGCATTGTATAACGAGAACCCTGCCTGCAGGCCAAATGAGAGTACACTGTTACCTGTCGGTACGCGATATGCGTAGTACGTCATGATGTCTGTATGATCTGTGACGCCTATTTTCTCATTGTTCACACTCAGTCCGAGCGCAACGGGACGGAAGGACTTCATATAGCTTCCTACCGGTCCGTCAACCGCAACACTCATCGTACGCGGCGCACCGTCCAGCCCAACCCATTGGGACCGGTAGATTGCATTGACAGAGGTCACATTGCGGCTGCCTGCATAAGCCGGATTATAAAGCAGCTTATTGTACATAAACATCGTAAAATGCGGATGATCCTGGCTCCAACCAGCTAAGGGAAGCGTAATGATAATAATGATCGTGTATATCCTTTTCATATCTGGTTCGTTTTTCTACACAGTAAATCGTACTCATGTTTTATCTCTAATTTCCTATCGCCGGATCAGCAAATGACCCGCCCAATCCGAGGGACCACCCGCAGTGTTGGCTGCATTCAGCCTGATCACATAGAAGTATGTCCCATCGGGTACGGGTTGTCCCGTTCCTTTCAGGGAGCCGTCCCAGCTATTGTCATATCCTCGTTTTTCAAAGACCAGATCGCCCCATTTGTCATAAACACGGACTTCATTATCCGGGTACTGTTCAATACCGCCGATATGCCAAAGATCATTGTCACCATCTCCATTGGGCGTGAGCAGGTTGTACACATCTATCGCTGATGCTACGGAATCGCAATCAGCCCTGGTCACCACTGCGACAACCGTATCGCTGCAATCCCGGCTATCCGTGACTACGACAGTATATGTTCCAACCGGCGCAGCAACAAGGTCTTCGGTTTGCGCGCCGTTTGACCACGTATAGCTATACGGTATAGCGCCGCCTTCGACCGTTATATAAACCGCGCCGGAATTGGGATTCATACAATTTACACGGATGACGGAATCTGTTGTCAGTTGTAATAAATTGGCCGTATCGATCCCAACCAAAACAGTGAGCTGCACCTCACAGCCGCTTGCATCGCCGACCCGGAGGGTATAACTGCCCGGCGGCACATTGACCAGGTCGCGGGTAACAGCGCCATTGGACCATTGATAAACAACCGGCGGAGCAGCGCCGTTTACCCTGATAGCAACCGACCCGCTGGCGCTGCCTGTACAATGAGCCGGAGTTACCGTATCAACAGATACTGTCAATACTTTCGAAGTATCATTGATCACCTGCACCGGCAGATCTGCGGTACACCCGGCGCTATCCGACACAGTGACGGAATAGGCGCCGGGGGCAAGGCCGGTGATATCGCGCGTGGTTTCACCATTCGACCAGGAATAAGTATAAGGAGGCGTACCGCCGCTTACATCCAGCGACACACTGCCATTGGGAGCCGTGCAGGATGTGTTGGATGCCGGCGTGGCAGTGAGCAGGACAGGCGAAGGGGCATCCAGCACTGCCTGGTATAGCGACTGGCAGCCGGTAACCGTATCCGTCACCGATAGTATATAAATGCCGGGCGCCAGGCCTGTCTGGTCTTTGGACGCAGATCCGTTCGACCACAAATACCGGTTTCGTCCGCCTGCTGTAACGGTAATACTACCATTACGATCGCCGGAACAGGACGGCTGCTTTATAACAAGTGAAGCGGAGGGGCCGTCGGCCTGACCCACTGTAAACACTTCCTGCTGTGAGCATCCGCTGCCATTATCGGTCACAGTAACTATATAAATCCCCGACGCAAGCCCGGTAATGTGCGCCGTTGTATCTCCGTTACTCCAGCGGTAGCTGTAAGGCCCGGTACCGTTTGCGACCGTCACCATAATAGCTCCGGTATTGGCGGCATTACAGGCAGCCTCATCTATGACACCGCTTACGATCATTTCGCCACCGGTATCAGGCACTGCAATTGCGACGCCTGCGGCGCATCCCGTACCATTATCTGTTACCAGCACATAGTATATACCGGCTTCGAGGCCGGATACCTGACTGGTGGTTTGCCCGCTGCTCCATTCATAGTCGTATGAGCCGGTACCTCCGGTGACCAACAGGCTAACGCTGCCATCCGCACTGCCACAGGAAGAAACACCGGTGACCGTAGGAGTGATCGTCAGTGCTGCGGGACCATCTGACACCACCACAGTATCCGAAACCCGGCAACCCGAGGACAGGTCTGTAACGGTGAGATGATATATTCCGGCCGTCAGGCCTTCTATATCTGCAGTGCTGTCCCCGTTGCTCCAATTGTAGCTGTAATCGCCGCTGCCGCCAGTCACCTGTGTCATTATTGCGCCGTCGGATGCGCCGCAGGCGCTGGTGTTGATAACACCCGTAGCACGGATCGAAAATGTATTCCCGACCGGAACGGTATAAACCAAATGATAGGTGCAGGAATATACCAGGTCAGTCACCGTGACTGTATAAAGACCCGGGCGCAGGCCAGGTGCTGTACTGGCAGTGCCGCCGGAAGACCATTGAAACCCGTACTGGCCGCTGCCTCCGCTTACCTGCAAAGAAATGCTGCCATCGTTGCCCTCGCTACAGGTAGCCGGAACAATGGAAGGAACCAACGTCAGATCCTGACGAATGACCGAAACGGTATCCGTACCGGTGCAGCCAAAGGAATCCGTTACCTGTACCCAATAAATACCGGAAGCAGCCACAGTAATGGTATCCGCCATAGCGCCGGAAGACCAGGCATAAGCTTCATAAGTGCCTGCTGTAGCAAGCCGGCCGGCAGCGCCGCGACACAATACCGTATCGCCCGTTATCACCGGCACGGGCGGCTGCACAATCGTTACACCCACCGGCACCGAGCGCCGGGTACAACCAAACGGATCGGTAACCGACACACTATACGTCCCGGCCTGATTTACCGTAATGGATGGTGTGGTCGCTCCGGTGCTCCAGACATAGTTGGTGGCGCCCAGCGAATCAAAAGCCGTAAGCGTAAGACTGTCACCGGCGCATACGGCAGCCGGCCCCGAAAGGATGACCGTTACAGGAGGCCGGTTGACATTATACTGGAAAGCATTGTACACTCTGATATTGGGAAACAACCCCACTATCCCGCCTACCGTAAGCCGAAGCCTTGATATGGTATAATTTCCTGCCGGCGGCATAAAACCAATGGTGTACCGGTCGCCGCTGCCCGCCAGCAAACGTACATCTGCCAGACCGAAGTCATCCTTCACAGCACGAAGTACTCCGTTCTCATCATATACTTCCATTTCCAGTAACCCGATTACATTCAGCGAGAGCAACCCCGATTCTGCAGCAATGGTAAAACCTGCGTAATTCCCTGTATTCGGAGGCGGTGCAGTGAATCTCAGATCAATGAACGAGGATAGTATATTGCCTATATTCAGCACAGATTTCACGTTTGCGTAATTATCAGGATCTGCATCTACCGCACGGTCCGGGTTGACAACCTGACTCAGCACACCAGTGGTATATTCCGCCACTTCATTGGCATAGACCGGGGGGCAAACCGGTTGAATAAAGAAATCATATACCCTGAATTCACTAAACAGACTGACAGACAATAAATTCGTCAACTCAAGACGGACCTGCCGGATACTGAACGTATCTTCTATACTCGAAAAATAACGAAGTGCGTATAGATTGCTTCCCGGCGACAGCAGCCCGAGCTGTACCACAGACGAACCGGTACCGGATGCCACTTCGGTACCCGCGTTGTTGTACAATCTGATACGGATGTTGTCCAGCAGAGTCGTCAGCAACGGGCCGGAAGATTGTACCACAATATTGATCACATCCCCTGCTTTTCCACTTGTCGGAAATTGAACATGCAGATGGGATGTTCCGAGTAACGCAACCTGATCCGTGATATAAGTATAAGTTGTCCGGTCGCCGTCCACGCATCTTTGCGGATCTTGAAAATCAACGCTGTTGCTCAGCAGCGCATCGGCATATATATCCACCTGGGCCTGCAAGCAAAATGGCAGGGTCAGCCATAGTGATGAAATAAAAAACACAAAGCAAAGGATGGGGTCATCTGCAACGATTGCTATGCTGC